>JADFYT010000314.1 GCA_015232935.1 Desulfamplus sp. | reverse complement strand
ATCATAAAGGCCATAGCCATAAGTCCGCCAACAATCATGGTTATGCCAAAGCCCTGAAGTCCATCTGGAACATCAGCGTAACGCATCTTTTTTTTAATGGTGGCCATAGTGACGATAGCCACCATCCATCCAGTACCGGAACCCGCCCCGAACACAATGGATTCCATCAGTGTATATTGCCGTTCCACCATGAAAAGAGCGGTACCAAGAATAGCACAGTTGACAGCAATAAGAGGCAGAAATACTCCGAGAGCAGAGTAGAGTGCGGGCGAATATCTGTCAATTATCATCTCAAGAGCCTGCACAATGGCTGCAATTACAGCAATAAACGAGATAAATTTCAGAAAACTCAAATCCAGATCAGGCAATCCCGCCCAGGATAGAGCACCCGGGGCAAGAAAATAATAGTAGAGAAACCAGTTTGCAGGTGTGGTAACAGTAAGTACAAAAATCACGGCAAAACCAAGCCCTACTGATGTCTCAATATTGTTGGATACAGCAATAAAAGAGCACATACCAAGAAAATAGGACAACAGGATATTACCTATAAATACTGAATTTATAAAAAGTGTTATCAGATCTGTCATTGAGCTTCTCCGGTTAGTTGTCCTTATATTTTTTCTTCATGAGATACTCCTTGAATGCTGTTCTTGATCCAGACAAGAAAACCGATCACAAAAAATGCTCCTGGTGCCAGTACCATAAGTCCCATGTTGCTGTAGCCCGCATCAAAAAGCCACTGAGGGACAACAGAAAAACCAGATATTTTCCCTGAACCAAGAAGTTCCCTGACAAATGCCACAATCATCAGAACAAGGGCATATCCGGCACCATTGCCCAAACCATCAAGAAGCGATGGCACAGGTGGATTTGCAAGAGCAAATGATTCAGCTCTTCCAAGCACAATGCAGTTGGTAATTATAAGTCCGACAAAGACCGAGAGCTGCTTGCTGATATCAAACAAAAACGCCTTGAGTATCTGGTCAGTTACAATGACAAGAGATGCTATGACTGCAAGCTCCACAATAATCCTGATGGTCGGGGGAATCTTTTTTCTGAGAAGCGATATTATAAGGCTTGATGCTCCTGTCACAAGAGAGAGTGCAATTCCCATGACAATGGCGGTTTTCATCTGCACAGTTACTGCAAGTGCCGAGCATATTCCAAGCACCTGGTAGGCAACCGGATTCTCCTTCCAGATCCCTTTTGCAAATACTTTCCATAAGTCCAAAGCGTTGAGAACCGAAGATGCATTATCGTTTTTTTGTTCAGAGTTCATATTTGTCCCTTTTAGAATATGCCTGAATCAGTGGTATGATGTTTGCCATGTCAAGATTAACCAGTTTTAAAAGCATGGTCTCTTTCTATAAAAATGGGCAAAAAATTACATGCATTTTATCCGTTTTGCCTCGTTTTTGATATGGCTGTGCTGAAATATCAGCACAGCATAAACAAGCATGATTGACATGTATCAATCACCCCCAAATATAAAAATGATAGTCATTTTCACGGTAAAATATCACAATCTAAAATATTACAATTTGATGAGTTCAGGAATTATTGAACTCAACCCTGTAATAGATATCTGACAGCACAAGTTTACACCTGACTGACTCTATTGTCATGACATCCTCCATGTTTTCATATGAAAAATATCTCCAGCCTCCGGTTTCATTCCGGACGTACTTTTCCGCAAGGCAGCAATGTTGAGATACAAGGATATACTCCTGCAATGATGGAACAATCCGGTAATGCTGGAATTTTGTCCCCCTGTCATATGCCTCTGTAGAGTCGGAAAGCACTTCAATGATGACAACCGGATTAAGCAGCGTTTCCATTCCGCTCTTTTTTTCCAGATCGATCTGTCCGCATACAATGACAACATCGGGATACGTGTATTTGTTAATCGCCTGAACCTTGACCCTCATGTCATTTGAAAAGATATCACATGAGGAACCTTTGAGCCTGTTTCTTAATTCACTGACAAGATTGATGCTTATCCGGTTATGATTCAGGCTTGCCCCCACCATGGCAAATATCTCACCGTCATGATATTCATGCTTTAGTTCTGAGTCTCTTTCAAATTCAAGATACTCTTGCGGCGTCATTTTTGTCTTGTTTTGCTGCTGTATGGGCATTTTTATTTTTTTCCTTTTTGTAAGGTGTCTTGTCATTTATGAATGGCCGCAATATTGTCATTGTCGGGATACGAGGCAGCTCACTCAAGCTGCTTTCCCTGCCTGAACCTGACCGATACAGCTTCATACTGTTCAAGATTTTTCTTGAGTCCCTGGGTAAGATACTTGCCGGTAAGGGTTGCACCGCTTATTCCATCTACATAGTTTTGCCGCTCATCTTCCGGCAGGGTTGAGGCTTGACCCTTTGCAATGCTAATCGACACAAAATCATTAGCAGAATCAACAATTTTCTTGCCGACAAAATTTTTTTGAAACCATGCCTTTTCAATTTCTCCGCCAAGCCCCGGTGTTTCAGAGTGACTGTAAACTGTAAAGCCGGCAATGGTTACTCCATCATTTTCAAAAGCAAGATATCCGTAAATCTTGCCCCACAATCCCCTTGATTCAACCGGAATTATGTAGGCTTTGACAAATTTCAGGCCGCTTTGTGCATCTGCATATTCCTTATACAGATAGAGCGGCAGAAGATTCTCAGATTTTGGAAGATCCTCAGAGAACGGCAGACGGTTTTCAGGTTCAGGGCTCTCTTCAGCTTTTGTCTTGTCTGCAACAGTACTACCATCCTGGTTGACATAAACCTCTTCTATCTTTTCTCTGTATATCTGCCTGATCTGTATTTTTGACGGATTATCTTCCTGATGAATTATGCCGGCTGCCTCAAGAATGTTTTTTTGCCGGTCAAGCTCCATGTTTTCAAGCTGATATCCTTTCAGACCAACTGATGCCCCGGTTAAAAGCATACAGCAGACAAAAGAGATAACTGCCGCAAATTTCAAGGCATATATACGCTCGTTTCTTTTGGATGGCAGCCCGCTTTTATCAGAAATCGAAGAATCAGACATTTGGAATCCTCTTTGCCACTGCGATTTTTACAGTTATGTGGTCAATCAGCGGTGAAAAGATATTCATGAACAGAATCGACAGCATCGCCCCTTCTACATACGCAGGATTGACAGCACGTATGAGCA
>JADFYT010000313.1 GCA_015232935.1 Desulfamplus sp. | reverse complement strand
GGATCAGCATTTTTTAATCCAGAATCAGAACCTGCCAAAGTTGAATCAGAATTTACAGCCTCCACTTCGTAGATACAGCAGCCAACTACTGTTTCAGTTGGCCCGTATTCATTGACAAGCCTTGTTCCGGGTGCATTTTTTCTCCAGGGTTCAACCTGTCTGCCAAGAAGAGCTTCTCCGCCAAACACCAGACATCTGGTGAGTCCCGCAAGTTTATCTGGATCTATCATTGCGTTTACAAGCTCAAGATGGGCAGGCGTAAATTTCATCAGACTCCAGTTTGTGCCTGACATCAGGGCAGAATGGATATTTTCAAGCTCCTGGCCTTTATTTCCGATGCTATTTTCCATATTGTCTGCTGCAAAGAGCCATAAGCATCGTCCGGAGATCAGAGGCGTAAAGATGCTTGTAATAGTTGCGTCAAAACCTATTGATGAGTGCAGAGGCGAGCCTTCTCCCTCTGCAACACGATAATATTTAACCGCCCATGTGAGGTAATTTACAAATCCCTTGTGAATTATCATTGTCCCCTTGGGAAGTCCGGTCGAGCCTGATGTGTAAATCAGGTATGCAAGATTTTGAGGGGTTACAGCGACTTCGGGGTTGTCTGTCGATTTTTCTTTGAACACAGTTGCATCGCCATTTATCACAACTGTTTTTATCCCTGATGTTTCAGGAACAGATGCAAGAAGAGGGGGATGGGTCAACAGGATTCTGACACCTGCATCCTCAAGCATGAACGCAAGACGCTTTGGAGGATATGAGGGGTCAAGCGGAAGATAGGCCGCTCCTGCTTTTAGTATCCCCAGAAAACCTGCCACAAGCTCCACAGAGTGGTGCATATATATTCCGATTACATCTTCTGTCTTTGTGCCAAGTTCAATAAGGCCGTGAGCTATACGGTTTGCCATTTCATTGAGTTTGCGGTAGCTCATCATGCCGCCACTGTTAACAGCATCGCCATTCAGACTCTTCAGACAGTCGCCAGAGCGGAGAGCAACAGCATCAGGGTTTATTTGTGCCTGCTCTTCAAATAGCTGGTGCATGCACTTGTCAGATGGATAATCAGCATAAGTGTCATTCCACTCTATCAGTATCTTTTTCTTTTCATCGGCATCAAGAAGCCCAAGGCTTGCAACAGAGGCATCAGGGTTTTGTGCTATGCCATCAAGCAGTGTAATAAAATGGTTTGTATAACGTTCAATACTGCTTTGTTCAAATCTGTCAAGGTTGAAGTCGCACTCAAGAACTATGGAAGAGTCAACCATTGTAAGATTGAGCGTAATATCAAATGCTGTGTAGTATATTGGCTGAGATAACCATTGTATGGCAAGCCCGTCCATTTCAGGAGGATCGCCCGGGCGGTCAAGGTTGAACAGAACCGACACTAACGGCGAACGCTGCCCGTCTCTTTGAAGGTTGATTTTGTCCATAAGTTCCGCAAAGGGGTAATCCTGATTCTGATATCCATTGAGAAGAACGGAGCGAAACGACTTGAGATACTGGGCAAATGTCTGTTCCCAGTTGATACGGCTTCTTATTGGAAGAAGATGGGTGCAGTAACCTACGACACTGTCGCCACCTACCATGATTTCGCCGCGGTTCGTGCCGTTATCACTGTTTAAACTATTGCTGTCAGGGTTATTTTTTTCACCAGCAACTGCCTGGCGTTTTGGAATACCGCGTCCAGCCACAGGCATTCCTGCAATAATGTCATCCTGGGCTGAAAGTCTGTGCAGCCATAATGCATATGCGGCAAACAGCACCATGAAATCGGTACAGCCTCTCGAACGCCCCAGAGCAGACAGAGTACCTGCAAGCTGTGATGGTATAATGAGTGTGTAACGCCCGCCTCTGTAGCTCTTGATAGGCGGTTCAAGGTGGTCAGCCGGAAGCTGCGTTACAGGCAGATCTCCTTGCAACTGACTGAGCCAGTATTTCTCCTGTTTTTGAAAAGACGGCAGATTTTTAAAAGATGAGCTGTTTTGCCACTGTGCATATTCATGCCAGGGCAGGGCAGGAGGCAGCGGGGAAATTCTTTTTTTTGCTTCTGAATTGCCTGTGCGGCAGTGGATATTGTAAAGAATTGCCAGCTCGTTGATAATGATGTTCATGGAGAGGCCATCCACAATAATGTGGTGTCCCTTGAAGACCAATCTGAATTCATCATCCGGAATTTTGATGAGATTTACCTCAAAAAGGGGGCCTGTTTCCAGATTAAATCCTTTGTGGGCATAATCTGCGAACCACTCTTTTTCAGCAGATACAGGATCTTTTTCATTTGTCATATCAACTAAATTGAGAAAGCCACTACTCTGCAAAGCCTGAACAGAGAGAACCTTCTGGTAATCGCCGTCAATCACGGAGCGAAGAGATTCATGTCGCTCAATCAGTTGAACAAGAGCGGATTCAAAAGATTTTATGTCAAGAGATCCTTTTATCGAGAGCAGAGGGCTTACATGGTAGGCTTTTGAACCTTCAGGAGTAATCAGGGCAAGCACAGCGAGTTGCCGCTGTGCTTTTGTAAGAGGTACTAACAGGTTGCCTGCAAAATCAGTTTTTTTTTTATCGTCACTTTCAGGAGTCAAGGCGTTCTTGCCAGCATGCAGGGGGCTTTTTTCAGGAGCTGAAACTTTGTCTTCAAGAGTCGAATCTGTCTTTTCAATACTTGAGCCTTTGCCTTCAATACTTGAGTTTGCCTTTTCAGGAAGAAATCCCCCTTTTCTCATCTCCATCACACTCTCTTTTACCGCCCTTATAATGTGTGCAATGTCAGCCTCGGTGTGTGCTGTGCAGAGAAAATAGTTTCGCCACTCCCATATGAAAACCCCTTTGACCATAAGATGATAAAAGAGAAGTTCAAGGTTGGTGGAAAATGCGAATCTGAACAGGGAACCAAAATAGACCACTTCTATTGGAATCTCTTCTTCCTTAAAGAAACTGTTCAGCTCATCTGCCAGGAATCTGGTTTTGCGGTTGAGCTCCATCTGCAACTTGGGGCCTTGATCCTTTAGATGGCGAAGTGTGGCTAAAGTTGTTATCATGGCTGTCGGATGCTGGCAGAATGTCCCTCCAAATACTGTCCGGTTGACCTTTGGATATGAGGCATCGTTGTATTGCCATGCTCCGCCGTCAATCGCGTCCATATATTGTGCTTTTCCTGCCACC
>JADFYT010000312.1 GCA_015232935.1 Desulfamplus sp. | reverse complement strand
ACAGGTTCTTAGCACATGGCTTATATTGGTTGGAATAAGATGAACCGGAAATCCGGTAAGGATAATACCATCCTGTTCAAGCAAACCCGCAATGGCAAGCCTAAGATAGGCTATAGAACGCTCCTTTTCATGAGTAAATTTATTGAAAATAGAAGTTTTAGCCATAAAGGCTTCCATGATTTTGGACTCTGCTATTTTTGAAAGAGAGCTCGCTTTTTTAACAATGCCCTGCTGATCGGTCAGAGAGTAACCTGTTGCACTGACCACCTCTTTTACAATGGCGTCTTCATGGCAGAAGTTGCCGCTGAATATTGAAATCACTGACATGACATGTTCCTTTTTTATTGCATGAAATGCGATTATACTAACATATATAATCCTGCTTCTACTCCAGCCGGTAAAAGCCGGATTATATCATAGAAAAGCGGATATGGGGGATAACATCATTTAAACTATACTAACGAACAGGCGGTTGACAGAGGGCATGATGATTCGTAGGCCTTGTCATGTGTGTCCGGATGTATAGCACAAACAGCCTTTACCATGGTTGGATAAATGTGGTCTGTTCCGATTTTAGCAAGAAGATGTGTCCGTTCAAATACCTTGTAAACAGATTCATTTACGCCGCTGAAAGAGATATCCATGCCAGCACTTCTTATATTGTCAATCATAAGGGAGAGCACCTCTTCTCCGGATGCGTCAATATCGTTGATTCCATTGGATACAATAAGAATGTGCTTGAGATTTTTCTTTTTTTCAAGCCGGTCATTTATTTGATCTTCAAGATAGCTTGCGTTGGCAAAGAAAAGTGGTCCGTCAAACCGCAGCATCTCCATATATTCACACTCCTGAAGACCATGCGTTACTGTACATCTGAATACATCCTCATCCCCATGACGAGACAGGGATGGCACTGTCGGACGCATGCTTTTATAAAGAAAAACGCCCAGAGACAAAACTACGCCCACCATAATACCTTTGTCAAGGTGAGGTGCAAAAGCAAGTGTCGCTATAAATGTAATGATGGATATAGCCCCGTCATACCACTGTGCCCTCCATGCATGTATAAAACCTGATACGTTGATAAGCCCAATTACAGCCATCATGATCACAGAAGCCAAAACAGACTGCGGCAGATGGTATAAAAGCGGAGTAAAAAACAGCAGGGTGACAACTACAGCAAGACTTGTGAATACGCTTGAAAGCCCGGATACCGCACCTGCCTGAAGATTGACAGCGGAACGGGAAAACGATCCGGAAGTTGGATAACTCCGGCCGATAGCACCAACAATATTGGCAATTCCCTGACCAATCAGTTCCTGGTTGGGGTCAAGTCGCTGACCTGTTTTGGCTGCCATGGCTTTTGCGATGGATATGGCCTCCATAAAACCAAGCAAAGAGATTATAACCGCAAATGGAAAGAGCTTCATGATGACTTTTAAATCTATTTTGGGGATACCCAATGCCGGAATACCGCTTGGCACTGTACCAACAACAGCACCGCCACCGGTCATCATTACTTTTTTGATATCAATCGGCTGATTCCCTACCTTTATACGCCATGTTCTGCCATCGTTTTTTGCATCGGTAGGCTCGGTGCCTTTAAGATAAAATGTCATTGAGCCATCTTCACCAGGAATACCCGTAAAAAGCAGGCTTCTTAATTTTGCACGATATGTGCCTGTTTCGTGCTTTACAAGATTCATCTTTACCCCGATTACCAGAAGATCATGCTCAGAATCAAGGAGCCCTATGGAATCATGAAGTTCTTTTGCCTTGTCCATTGTAATGCCTGTCTGTGCCCTTTGGTCAGCAAGAGGTGGCAGATCTAAAGTAAGGCGATTAAAGGCTTCGATATCTGCCCTTACCTCGGCGGATTCAATAGCAGACAGAGGAGACGGGAAGTTATGCTCAAATCCTAAACTCCATGAAATAACTATGGTTACAGCAACTGCCACAAGAACATTGGGGACTCTGGGGTAGAATTTTTTAAGCAGATACATAATGCCAAAGGATAGAGATCCCATTAAAAATGTTGGCCAGTGAGTATAATGGACAGCCGCTTTACAGACATTAACAATGGTCTCGTAATGGTGTGCTGCATTGTCCACAGAGACACCAAACATCTTTGAAAGCTGGGAAGATGCAATGATAATGGCTGCTGCATTTGTAAAGCCGTTTACCACCGGATGCGAGAGAAAATTCACAACCAGTCCAAGCTTTAGAACACCAAGAGAGAGCTGAAATACACCTACCATAAGAGCAAGAAGAATGGCATATGCAATATAACCCTCGCTGCCTGCGGTTGCAAGAGGCTCTAATGAGGCTGCTGTCATAAGTGATACCACAGCAACAGGGCCTGTGGCAAGCTGCCTGCTTGAGCCAAAAAGAGAGGCGATCATAGGTGGCAAAAATGCCGCGTACAACCCATAGTAAGAGGGCATGCCTGCAAGCTGGGCATAGGCCATGGATTGCGGGATAAGAACTAGTGCCACGGTAATACCCGCAATAAAATCAATTTTAAAGCTGCCAAGGTTATAACCCTTGAACCATGTGAGAAACGGTAAAAGTCTTGTTAGGATTCGCATTTAACCACCTGTTTTTTTAACATTTTTTAACAATTAAAATCGCTTGTTCCCGAATTACTTATTCCTTGTATCTTAAAATCTTGTTGCATGATTTTATCAATTCGTTAAAAAGTGCCCCTGTATCATAAAGATTGTATATTTTAAATCTTACAACCCCCTCTACCATGGAGAAAATTACCAGGGCGGTTTTTCTTGAGTCCACATCAGCAATGCTTCCATCCGCCTTGCCTGTGATTACTGCCCGTTCAAAGATATCAACCAGGCTGTTGTAAGTTTTTTCAAGATAGCTTCGACATACGTCATTGACTAACGCAAGCCTGTAAGGATAGTGACTGTGGAGCAACAAGAACCACTGCTCCATTGCTCCGGCAAGATAAAGATAATAGGCTACAATTTCCTCCATCATCTGAATTCCGCTTTGAAATTCTCTTCCCTTAAAGTACTCATCAAAATGGCCAATTATTCCCTCTTTCACATTTGCAAGTGCGGCCAGAAACAGATCCTCCTTGTTTTTGAAATGGTAAAATACATTGGCAGTGGAGGCATCAGTGGCTTTTGCCACCTCTGTGATTGACGTATTGTTAAATCCTTTTTCTGCAAACAAAATTGTCGCAGCCTCCAGTATTTCATCTTTTTTTGACAATTTAAGCTCCGTT
>JADFYT010000311.1 GCA_015232935.1 Desulfamplus sp. | reverse complement strand
GTAGTATTTTTTCAATTGCCGTCATTATACCATCAGAGTCCAAATTGAGCTAACTTTAAAAACTTGATCATCGAGTTTAAATAGTCTTGATTATATGACTTTCATTATTCGTTGTGGCCGGAAGCCAATATCTCGCTCCGGCCGTGCCTGTTATTTAAATTCAAGTTTTATTCCTTTTGGCGTCTCGCTTACAGTAAAACCCAGCACAGACAAAAGTTCAAAAACGGGACGTCCAAAATAGAACAGCTCCTGTTCAACAGAAAGGTTAAACTCATCTACAGCCTTCATACGATAGGTTATATCTTTATTGCTGATCAGCTCAAGTTTTTTAACCGTCTTTCTGGATGGACGGGAGACTGTCCGTAATATAGCATTCATATCAGGCAGGGGGCACAGCAACTCATGGGTAATCATTCTTTCTCTCATGGGGCTGTTTTCTTTTACAATATCAAGCCTTGAAACAAGATCTTTGCCGGCAAGTCCGAGACTCTCTTTGGTATCCCAGCATTTTAGAACACCGCAGGAGATTGGGCGGTTGTCGTATCTGGCACATCCTTTTTTGTTTTTATCATAAAAGGCACATGCCCATGATCCTTTTGTACCCTTGATTTTCAGGAATTCGTTTTTTACCGGTTTGATGGTATCAGTCACCGGATCGTGTGCCAGTTCTCCCTTCCTTATGGTGATCAGGTATTCAATGGACAGAAGCCCTTTTTCTATTAAAGGCAGATCCTGACCATGCAGTGCAGGACCGCCGTTTTCACAACAGGTACCGCACCGCTTGCATTCATTCTGATGAGTCATTATAACGATATCCAGATTCAAATAAATATAATTTTTGTTTGTTTTTGAGAGAATTGCCTGAACAGACTCTCTCTATTTCTTATCTTGTTTCCACGTTTTTTCAATAAAATCGTCACGCCCTGACCCTAATCTGTAAAATTTATATCTCAAAGGATTTTTTTTATAATAATCTTGATGATAATCTTCCGCGGGGTAAAATGTTTTTGATTCAAGAATCTGTGTGACAACAGGAGTTTTAAATTTGCCTGATGCCTCAAGCCTCTGTTTTGATTTATATGCTGATTGTTTCTGGAGATCATCGTGATAAAAAATTGCGGAACTGTACTGATTGCCCCTGTCAACAAACGAACCTGTGCTGTCGGTAGGGTCAATCTGTCTCCAGAAAATATCAAGAAGGGTATCGTAGCTTACCAGTAGCGGATCAAAAGAGATCTGAACAGCCTCAAGATGCCCTGTACTTCCTGATGAGACCTCCTCATAGGTTGGATTTGTTTTATGGCCTCCGGTATATCCGGAGACTACGGATTTAACTCCTTCTACTTTTTCAAAAGGTGCTTCCATACACCAGAAGCACCCTCCGGCAAATGTCGCAAGTAAGATTTTATTTGTATCAGGTGAAATTTTGTCTGTAGCAGGCGAGATCTTGTCGCTGGAAAACTCCATTGTATTACTGACAGGTTCAGCCATGTTACTGACAGGTTCGGCCATGTTACTGGCAGGTTGTGTTTCCTTAATGTTTTTGCTCATAGTTTTCACCCCCTTTTCCACACACCACCCATTTGCCGGAAAAGTCACTGTAAAAAACGGAGCAGACAACATACCTAAAACCAGAGCAAACAGATGTAGAATCTTAAATATACTATTTGAATTTTCCATCACGCTCTCTCCTTGTTGCTTTATGATTTATAGTTCAGTGTGAGTTTTCTGCTCCGTAAATTTAAGCACGTTCTATGGATTTTATGTTTTTTTGCTTCAAAGTGCTGCCAACGCCGCAAGAGCCGCGTCATAGTCTGGTTCCTTTCCGATCTCCGGAACCTGTTCCGTATAGGCGATATTTCCTGTTTTATCAATTATAACAAGTGCCCTGGAGAGCAATCCGGCAAGTGGGCCTGTAGTTATAGTCACTCCATAACTTGTTCCAAAATCCTGATCCCTGAATACTGACAGGGGAATAACATTTTTCAACCCTTCAACTTCACAAAATCTTGAGTGGGCAAATGGCAGATCCGCAGAGATGCACAGCACCACACTGTTTTGAGATTCACCCGCAACCTTGTTGAATCTTCGGGTTGATGCGGCACACACAGGCGTATCAATGCTTGGAAAAATATTGAGAACCACATTTTTACCCGCAAAACTCTCCAGAGTGACCCCCGCAAGATTTGTCCCCACAAGGTTGAAAGCAGGTGCTTTGCTTTCCTTCGCAGGAAGATTTCCAATGGTTTCAATAGGATTGCCCTTTAATGTAATCTTGGCCATGTTGTTTCTCCTTTATTCTAAAGGTTGAAGGAATAAGTACTATCTGTTTTTGAGCTGGAAATTATATACAACAACTCTTGTTGCTGACAATAAAAGGTTAGAACGAAATATCATTCATGTTCTGATTTTTGTCAAATTTTTATATTGACAACAGAGTTGAACGGTGCTCTTTAAAACTTGATCAACAATCCAGAAAATATTGGATGTTCATTTAAAACTGATGTTAAACATCAACCGCCCTCTGCCCCCACAGGGTAAATTTTGCCCCACAGGGTGTAAAGGCTTGATTGGAGTAATCTATGAAATATTTAGCAGACATGTTGCTCAGACAGGAGGCGTTTTCAGAAATAGTTATGGGAAATACCGCTGTCGTAAGAGCTATGATTGAAGCTGGAACAAGGGTCGTCTCTTCATATCCTGGTTCTCCGACACCGGAAATAGCTGTAGCTATCAAAACAATTCCGCGTGAAAAAAGGCCATTTTATTTTGAGTTTTCGACAAATGAAAAGGTTGCGACAGAGGTGGCTTATGGTGCTGCGGTAAATGGCCATCTGTCAACGGTTTTTTTTAAAAGCGTTGGACTCAATGTGGCATCTGACACCTTTGTTCAGCTCTCTCACATGAATATAACAGGTGGAATGGTAATTGTGCTGGGAGATGACCCTGGAGCCAACTCTTCACAAAATGAACAGGACAACCGGCATTATGCCCATATGAGCTACACTCCTGTACTGGAACCCGCATCTCCCGCCGAGGCTTATACATATTACAAGGAGGCAGCCAGGCTCTCTTGTGACAAACAGATGCCGGTAATTCTGCGTCTCACAACTCATGTATGTCATGCCAAGGAAAAGGTGCGTTTTTCTGAGTGGATAGAGCAAACGCCTGATGATGCCCTGAATTATTATGGGAGTGAGTGTGGTGATGTTCTAAATGGTTATTGGAGTGAGTATGATGATGCCC
>JADFYT010000310.1 GCA_015232935.1 Desulfamplus sp. | reverse complement strand
CTCAATAATGTTGACATCACACGGTTTGATGATGACATTCTTGTTCAGGGTTATTTAAAATAGTCAGACAGATTGTTGAAACAATGTCATCTTGTTGAAAATAGTGTCATTTTTTTTCAAAAAAAACGTATAGCAGGGAATTGGTATCTTTAAACAGGATATCTGGCTATCTACCCTTAAGTTTTTTTGGGAGCAAAATATGTTTACGGGAATTATTGAGGGATTTGGTACTTTAAGAAAAATTCAGCCAAGTGGAGAGGGAAAGATTCTTACCATTGCAACTGAAATGGATCTGTCTCATAGCAAGATCGGAGATTCCATTGCTGTCAATGGAGCCTGTCTGACCGCTGTCTTGCTTGAACGTCACTCTTTTTCGGTTGACATGGCTCCGGAAACTGTATCCAGGACAACCTTCAAGAAAATTCAATCCGGTGCAAGGGTCAATCTTGAAAGGGCTCTTCGCTTATCTGACCGTTTAGATGGACATCTTGTTTCAGGCCACATAGATGGAACTGGCACGATCAGGTCAAAACAGAAAAAAAGCAATGCGGTTATCATATCTATAGAAGTTTCCCGGCAGCTTGCCGCTGAGATGATTACAAAAGGTTCTGTAGCAGTTGATGGCATAAGTCTTACTATAAACCGCTGCTCTGATACTGACTTTGAAGTCAGTATTATTCCTCATACGGCTGCCATTACAACTATTGGTATCAAGGATGCAGGGGATGAGGTCAATATAGAAACCGACATGCTCGGAAAATATGTCCGGAAGTTTCTCAAGATTGAATCAGGGGGACTTTCGGATGTTTTAAATAAAAATTCTTCCGGCAAGGCACCTGCGGGTAGAGACATCAGCATGTCACTGCTGGCTCGGAATGGTTTTTTATAACGACCATGCCCTGACGGGCACAACGAAAAATGAAAGTCTTGTAATTACAACTGTCTCAGGAGACTTTCACATAAAGATTATAATTTCAACAGACTTATATTGATTCAACCGACACATTGAACAGATAGCTGTTGAATAAAGTCGGTTTTTTATACCGTTAAGGTTTTTTACAGCATTTAAGGAGTGAGAATATAAAACAGATGCCGCATATTACAATTGAACAGGCCATTGAGGATATAAGAGCCGGTAAAATGGTTATTCTGGTGGATGATGAAGATCGGGAAAATGAGGGAGATCTGACTATGGCTGCTGAGGCAGTTACACCGGAGGCCATTAATTTTATGGCAAAATATGGAAGAGGACTCATATGTCTTTCCATGACCGGTGCCATGGCAGACAGACTTGGCCTGCCCATGATGGTGAGGGACAATACATCTCAGTTCGGGACAGGATTTACGGTTTCCATTGAGGCCAAAAAGGGAGTAACCACAGGGATATCGGCTGCTGACAGGGCTACAACAATTCAGGTGGCTGTAGCAGATGGAACAACCGCGGATGATCTTGCAAGGCCAGGACACATATTCCCCCTGAGGGCAAAAGATGGCGGTGTAATGGTGAGGATCGGACAGACTGAAGGTTCTGTGGATCTTGCACAGCTTGCAGGGTGCAAGCCGGCAGGAGTCATCTGTGAAATTATGGATGAGGATGGCACTATGGCAAGGATGCCGGCTCTTGAAAAATTCAGCGAAAGACACGGTATCGGCATCTGTACAATCGCGGATCTTGTAGAGTATCGCCTTAGAAATGAGTCATTTGTCCGCAAGGCTGCCCAGAGCACTATACCCACTGAATTTGGAGGCGACTTTAAAATCATTGCCTATGAGAATGATATAGATAATTTGACACATATTGCCATGGTCAAAGGTGATATTGATCCTGAAAAACCGATTCTGGTAAGAGTTCATTCAGAATGCATGACAGGTGATATTTTTGGTTCAATGAGGTGCGACTGTGCTGCCCAGCTTCATAAGGCCATGCACATGATTGATGAGGCTGGATGCGGAGTGATTCTGTATTTGAGGCAGGAGGGGCGGGGGATCGGTCTTGTCAACAAGCTTAAAGCCTACGAACTTCAGAGGCAGGGCTGTGACACTGTAGAGGCAAATCTGCAACTTGGCTTTAAGGCGGACATGAGAGATTATGGTATCGGAGCACAGATCTTGGCAGATCTTGGTATCAGAAAGATGAAGCTTATGACCAATAACCCTACAAAGATGATCGGGCTTCAGGGATATGGCTTGAGAGTTGTGGAACAGGTACCTATTGAGATTCAGCCAAACAGGTATAACAAGGGCTATCTGCGGTGCAAGCAGCTTAAAATGGGCCATGTCTTCAAAGAGTGCAGAGCAGACCTTTCCTAAAATAAAGCCCACATGCAGGGTGCCATGATAACATTTAGCCCGAATCTGATTATGAAATTTTTAGAATTAAAAATACCGCCGGTCTTGGTCTTTTTTTTAACCATTGCTGTGATGTGGGCACTATCCTTGATTTCCAATGAGCTGGGTGCTGATAAAAATATTCGATTTCTTATAGGTGCTGTTCTGATATTGATAGGCGGCTTAATTATTATATCTGGTGTTCTCGGATTCAGAAAAGCCAGAACAACTGTCAATCCAGTCAAACCTTACAAGGCAAGTTCATTGGTTTGTTCTGGCATTTATAGTTATACACGCAATCCAATGTATACCGGATTATTTTTCGTTCTTGTCGCTTGGGGTTGTTTTTTGGATAATATTTTTTCACTACTGTTTGTATTTGTTTTTCTTCTGTACATGACTCGATTTCAGATCAAACCTGAAGAACGGGTGCTCGAATCAATTTTTGGCAAAGATTACAGGCTTTATAAGGAACAGGTTCGCCGCTGGCTGTAAGTCATAACGAGTTTAAAGATGGTAATGTCTGTATCGTGGATTATGGCCTCTGAACTCAACCGCCAGGTGGTAAAAATGGAAGAAAAACTCGGTGTAAAATTTAGGTTTCACGCGAAATCAGGATGGGAACACCACCATACAATCTATGTGAACTAGAATTCAAGGGTGAATGGATTCCAGATTTGCCAACGGAAGACTGGCAAGATATAAAGGCACAAAGTACGGATGAGAGATTCCTTGCTCTTGTTGGATGGAATACTTCCGGGAATGTGCCAGGATTTCATGTCGTTAAAATAGATACAAAAAATAAAACTTACCATAAAACCAAAAGAATATTTGGCATCTGCAAGAAAATATATTGGAACAAAGACAAATTTTCATGGGTAAAACAATACCCGCCTAACAACAACCATAAAAGGATTTTAATATGCCACATA
>JADFYT010000030.1 GCA_015232935.1 Desulfamplus sp. | reverse complement strand
CGACATAATGATTGCACCTGCCGCAAGAGGCCCTTCGCTGCCATGAAGAAGAATCATACGAGTTGTTCCGATATTAAGGGCAAGACGAAACAGGGTCAAAACAAGAAGAAGCGACGGGAAAATGGCAAAATCCAGAGGTTCCTTGGTGTACATGGTAGTGATAAGGACAATAACGGCCATTGTTATATTGAGAGCCAGAAAAAAATCGAGCAGAATCGCAGGAAGAGGAATTATCATGGCCATCAGGATTCCAACCATGGCAATAACCATTGCTATGTCAGAGCCCTCTTTTTTGATACTCTGCATTACCCCTGTATTTTCATCAGCCATTTTATGTGCTCCTTAAGCATAAGCAGCATTGCTGCAATGATTGTTGGATGGAAGTTCCGATGATTTGACGCGTACGCCAAAAAAATGACATTCTCCATCTTGTTGCTAATCCTGAATTTAGTCCGGTTATCAAGCAAGAGCGGAAAACGGCCAGAATCTGCGGATACAGATTTTTACAGGCGATTAAAGGCTTTTGCCCTTTAACTTGTAAACATAGGCAAGAAGTTCAGCCACAGCCTGGAAGAGATCCGGCGGAACTGCCTGGCCTATATCGACCATGGAATACAAGTTTCGGGCCAGCTCCTTGTTTTCAACAAGAGGTACCCCCGCCTCTTCTGCAATTCGTCTTATATTGGCAGCAACTGCTCCCGCCCCCTTTGCAGTGACCACAGGAGCATCCATGGTCTTGCCGTCATATTGTATGGCAACAGCAAGGCGGGTCGGGTTGGTCACCACCACATCCGCCTTGGGGACATCTGCCATCATTCTCTGCCTGGCTGCCTGAGCCTGAATCTGCCTGATCTTTGATTTAACCTGAGGGTCTCCCTCTGTCTGCTTGAACTCCTCTTTCACCTCCTGCTTTGTCATTTTCTGATCCTGCAAAAACTGCCATTTTTGATATGCATAATCCAGAATTGCAAGAATGGCCATAACCAGGAGAACTCTTATAACAATCTTGAAAGACAGCTTCATTATATAAAAAAGAATGAAAGGGATGCTGTTGTCATACAACCTGATGATGTTATTGAGTTCGCCTTTGACAGCAAACCAGCCTACGGCAAAAATAATAACCAGTTTAAAAATACTTTTAACAAGTTCAACCAAGGATCTTGATGAAAATTTTTGCATTAATCCGGAAACAGGATTCAACTTTGATAATTTTGGCTGAATAGCCTCCCAGGAGATATGAAATCCGACCTGGAATATGGTTGAGGCAAATGCTGCAAGAAATACAGCTGCCAGGATAGGTATAAGCATCAGAAACATGATTTCTGAATAACGAAAGAAAAGACTCATCACATCAGCGTCTGTAAATGCGGGGATTTTTTCAAACCTTAAGGTGTGATCAAGCATGGCAAGGCAGTTTTTATATATCACCGGAGCAAAAACACGAAGGACAAGAACCCCTGCCAGCAGAACAAATACAGAAGGGATCTCCATGCTTTTTGCAACCTGCCCCTGTTCACGGGCTTTGGCAAGTTTTCTTCCAGATGCATCTTCAGTCTTCTCTCCGCCGCCAGGAGCTTCAGCCATATCAGGAGCCTCCTGCTGCCCAGAAAAGCAGAGACATAAACAAAGCCTTCATACTGCCAATATAATCTTTTGTAAGCAGCTTTATAATTTCAAGAGAAAAGCCAAACAGCATAAGACCGACAAAGATCTGAAAGGGAAAGGCTACCATCATGATATTCATCTGTGGAGCAAACTTGCCGGTCAAACCAAATGCGACATTTGTGAATAACAATGCGGCAATTACAGGTGCTCCGATTTTTATTGCAAGTACAAAAAGTTCTGCACCCTGCTCGATCAGCTTTTCAAGAAAAACCGGCTGCAGAATGAATACGCCAGGCGGAAGTATCTCAAAACTTTCTATGACACAGAGAATCATGATGTGATGTCCGTTAAAAAACAGAAAAACCAGAATAGTCATCCAGTAAGCAATCTCTTCAAGAATGGAAACATTTGCACCGGTTATGGGATCCATAATGTTGATCATGGAAAAACCCATCTGGAATCCTATTATCTGGCCTGCAAACTGTATGGAACCAAGAAAGAATCTTACACAGAGAGCAAGCATCAAGCCGGTCATAAGCTCGGTAAGGATAAGCAGTCCGGTTTCAATAACTGTCTCGGGAAACATTGATGAGTCCACACTTACAACTGAATATAAAAGAAGTGACAGAACCATGGCAAGAGTTGTTTTTACAACCCGCGGAACCACCCGGGTAGAGAAAATGGGAAGCATGAAGAGGACAACGCTGAATCTGGCAAGCACAAGAAGATAGACCTTGAACTCATCAACATTGTAAAGATTTAATATTGGCATATCAACGCCGCGGAGTATCTATTATTTTAAGATGATTCACTATCCTGGTCATGTTACGCACCACCCTTGATAAATAAGGGCTTTTAAATGGTTTTCAAAATCTCAGGACCATTGATTCTCAGTATGTACCGCGTAACATCACTATCTTATATACATTGGAATATTTTCAATAATACGTCGTGTGTAAGAGGTCAGTGTCTCAAGCATCCATGGTGCGAAAAAAAGAAGCCCCATGAATACAGCGATTATTTTAGGAACAAATGACAGTGTCATCTCCTGAATTGAGGTTACAGCCTGAAAAATACTTACAGCAAGGCCAACAATAAGCCCGAGCATCAGCATGGGCATGGAGATCATCAAAGTCATCATGATCGCATCTTTTGCAAACTCAATTATAAATTCAGGGGTCATGTCATAGTCCTTTTTGCTGCTTTTTCAAGCCACGGCTGTCTGTCCAGGATTTTTATGTTTGAATTTTTACCGTGAAAACAAACTTTATTTGTCTGTAGAAAACCACGTCCTTTGGGCGTGGTCAAAGGTGCTCGGCTTCGCCTGAAAAGCGATTTTTTTACTTTCATGCTTTGGGGTGGTCAGATTTCCATCTGTCCATGCCCGTTTATGCTGTATTTCAAAAAGTTATGCCAAAACTCTTCATCAGTGACCCGATCAGAAGATTCCATCCATCTACAAGCACAAACAGCATGAGTTTAAAGGGCAGGGAAATCATGACCGGAGGCAGCATCATCATGCCCATTGCAAGCAGAACAGAAGCCACAACCATGTCAATGACCAGAAAAGGCACATAAAGGACAAATCCAATGATAAAGCCGGTTTTAAGCTCACTTATAACGTAGGCGGGTACAAGAATAAGCAGTGAAACACTGTCCCTGTTTTCAGGTTTACTGACCTTTGCCCCCTTGACAAACATGGCAATATCTGCCTCCCTTGTATTGACAAGCAGATAGTTCCGAATGGGAATCTGGGCTGCGGCAAAAGCCTCCTGATAAGTGATTCTACGTTCAAGGTAAGGATTTAAGGCATTATCGTAAATCTCCTGCCCAACCGGTCTCATTATAAAAAAAGTCATAAACAGGGCAAGCCCCACAACCACCTGGTTAGGAGGGCTTGTCTGAATTCCAATCGCCTGTCTCAAAAAATGAAAAACCACGATGAGTCGGGTAAAAGGTGTCATCAGAATCAGAATGGAGGGTGCAAGGGCAAGAATGGTCAGCAGAGCAATAATCTCAAGCACAACTGCAACATCTTCAGGGTTGGCTGTGCTTGCAGGTTCAAGGCCAAGTTTAAGTGAGGGGATGGGAAATGTCACTGAATGGGCAATATCAGGAGATACTGTGATAATAGCGATAACAGTTAAAATAGATGCAACTATAAAAAATAAAACTCTGAAAGGCTTAGACTCCATTCTTAATTTCCTTGTCAGATTTTTTCTGATCAACTGCTTCACCATACAAAGTCACTGTATAATCAGGTTCCAAATCAGGAGGATCGGTTTTAACAGATTCAGCAGGTTCTATAACAGCAAGAGTCTGAATATTCTGGGACGTTACCCCAAGAAAAAGGGTTTTGCCCATAACCTCCATCAGAACCACCTTTTCACGGGGAGAAAAATGGTGTATTGCCAGAACGCTAATAAGATTGCCCTGGCGTGATTTTATAATTTTCAGATTTGAGAATTTTTTTAACAGGTAGAGAAGAAAAAGAAGAAAGGCAATGACAAAGACAAGCATCCCCCCTGTTTTAAAAAAAGCAGACCAGATATCCAAGGCATTTCCCGTCAGTTGGTAATATTAATCAAGTTGGTCATGTTGCTCCAGCAAGTAATGCTAATCAAAAAGCCATACTAATCGGCAAATCATGCTTGTCAGTAAAGCATAACAGTATCAGTCAGTCACGCTGATCAGTAAACCATAGCATCAGTTAGCCATGCTGATCAGTAAACCATACCATCAGTTGTCATACTGATCAGTTAGTCAAACTTTTGACTCTGTCCATGGGTGTAATTATGTCTGTCAAACGGACGCCAAATTTTTCATTTACCACCACAACTTCTCCACGGGCAATGAGCTTGCGGTTGATATAAACCTCAAGGGGCTCTCCGGCAAGTTTGTTCAATTCAACTATGGATCCCTGGCTCAACTGGAGCAGATCATTTACAAGCATCCTGGTTTTGCCAAGTTCCACAGAAAGCTCAAGCGGGATATCGAGAATAAAAGAGAGTTCTCTTTCTCCGGTCTCTTCACCCTGGCTGCCGCCTGATTTTGTATCCTGATTTGTACCATTGCTGTTTGCCATATTCACACACACTCATCATTCTTTATTTAAGTACAAGTTTTTCTTCTACCCTGAACGCCTGAAAGCCTCTTCTTACACCTGCGTACCCTTTTATCTTTGGAAGATCTCCCACAAATCCTGTAAGCATATCAGTTGCATCATGATCCAATTGAATGATATCACCCTTCTGCATAAGCCATAGCCGCTCTCCTGTTATCTCAGTTACGCCAAGCTGTATTCTCAATTCAACTGTGGAATCAAGAATGACAGATTCAAGCATTTTCCTCCATGCAAGATCTGTCTGTTCAATTTCCGCCTGAAATCCGGAAGCAAGTTTTGACCTTAAGGGTTCTATCATGGAATACGGAAGGCAGACAATCAGATTTCCTGCTATCTGTTCCAGCTCAATTTCAAACCTTGTCACAATTACCAGGTCTGTCGGAAGAACTATGGCAGCAAACTGAGGATTCATCTCGGATCTTACAAGGGCGGTTTTGATCGGCTCAATAGGGCTCCATGCGGTTTCAATATTTTTAAGACATGCGACTACAACCTTTTTGGTTGCTACTTCTTCTATGACTGTAAAGTCCCTGCCCTCGACCCTTGCCTTGCCTGAACCCTCTCCACCAAAAAAAGTATCTATAAGGTTATATACAAGCTGGCTCTCAAGTATTACCAATGCAAGCCCTCTAAGTGGCTCCATCCTGAAAACATGTAAACTCGTAGGAACAGGAAGGCTTCTTACAAATTCAGAAAACTTGAGTGTATCCAAAGGGTTGGCACTGACATCCACATTGGTTTGAAGCAGTGTGGACATGCTGGCTCTAAGTTCCCTTGCAAGACGTTCGTTAATAACATCAAATGTGGGCATCCTTGCCCGTACAACCTTATCCTGACTTGAAAAATCATAAGTCGCTATCCCGTCCGGCGTAACGGCTTCGATATCTTTTTCAACCTCTACTTCGCCGGAATCAAGACCCGCAAGCAGACTGTCAACTTCATCTTGTGATAATATTTCACTCATTGGAGATAACTATTGCATAATAAAAGTGATAAAATAAATATTTCGTATCATTCTCGAAGGTAACCCACCATTCAAAGCTTCAATCAAACGGTATCTAAAGTGAAGTTTGCCTTCAGGTGATCTTAAAATAAGCCATGACATTTTTTTTGCTTCAGCTTCCGCTATTTGCCTAATATTATTAATGTTTGATTCAAGATCTTTTCTCATTTCAGGTTTGATAAGTTCAATTGAGATCTTGAATGTAATATAATTAAGGGTTTCTCCTTCCCGCATTCTTATTTTAACAAACTGTTCCAGATCAACAACATCGGGAAAATCAGGCTCGGGAGGCGGTTGTTGATCCTTGGCGTCCTTATTGACATTATCTTCCATTTTAGTTGCATCTTCTATGTCTGCGGGACTTTTTCTTAAAAAGAAATACCATCCCGCAAAGACTCCGCCGGCAAGAAAAACAACAAGAATCAGGAATATAATTACAAATTTCAGACTCAAGAGCTTTTTAAAAAATGTCTTTTTTGCAGGACTTCCATCTTCTGCAATCTTTTTTTCAGGCTCAGGTGCCGGTTTTTTATCTTTTTTTTTCAAAGGTTTCTGTCCTTCACAATATCCATTTTGACCCTTGCCGTGTCAATACTGCTGTGCATAAAAATTGCATCTTCATACCAATCTTAGCAATATCAGCACTTAATGCGAATTACTACCTCTTCATACCAATCACGGTATTCATCATGTCATCAACAGTTGTAATGGTTTTTGAATTTGCCTGAAAACCTCTTTGGGTTGTTATCATGTTGACAAATTCCTCTGATATGTCAACATTGGACATCTCTAGAGAATATGGTGAAAGTGTACCAAGACCATTTTCTCCTGGCCTGTTGGTGATAGCTTCGCCACTGTCACGGGTTTGACGAAAAAGGTTGCCACCGACACTGTAAAGCCCGTTATTATTCAAAAATTTAGCAAGACCTACTCTAAACAGCGGAATAAGCTCTCCATTGGAATACAACCCTGTTATGGTGCCGTCAATAGATATATCAACACCTTCAAGGCTTCCTGCCGAATAACCGTCAGCATCCTGATACACTGTGGTTGATGCCTTTGCGAACTGGGTGGTTGACATGGCATCTTTTGAAAAAATATTATTAACATACTGAGCCCCTATATTAAACTTGATCATGGACTCTGTGACTCCAAATTCCCCGCCAAGAAAATCTGTCATAAAATCATAGTAGCCTGTCTCTTCAAGCTCCGTTGTTTCAATTTGAGTCCATGCGGTAGAACCGCTGATGTTAAAAAGTGCCGAGCTGTTCTGGGTCAAAGAGTCCTGAAAATTAAAAACTATGTCATCAGAATCATATTCTCCGCCAGATCCGTCAAGATCTATTATTGCCTTGTCAGCATCCCCGGTAACAGTTGCAAAAGGGTATTCTTCCCAGGGAGAAGTGGCTCCAACAGGTAAAGCAAGATTTGGAGTGATTGTAATTACGCCGGGGACAGCAGGGGGACCAACTACAGGGGGAGTCATGGTACCCCATCCCCATGTGCGAGTAGCATTATCCCATACAATTCCGATATTATTCCTGTCTTTTGTCATAACAGTAGGCTCATTTATCTGTATAGTAGTATTTCCATCATCTGTATCTCCAAGATATGTATCTCCAACCACACCCTGTATATGAATATCTTTTTCAGCATTTATGTCAAAGGAGATCTGGTTGGTTGTTGCTGCCGGCTTATCTAACTTTATCTGAATATCTGCGGTACCGTCGCCATCCATATCAACCAATATGTTTTGATCATCACTGCCTGCAAGGACAGCTACAACAGGTGTAGTTACATCATAATATGGATTTCCTGTTGCAGGATTCAAGGGAAGGCCGGAATATGTGATCGACCAGCCGTTAGGAGCATTACCAGATACGTTGCCAGGATCATATTCAAGTCTGAAATCATATCCATCCTGAATCATTGCAGCACTGTTCTTAATCTTCAGGTGAACATTTTCAACCTTATTTTCTCCACCATTTGTATTGAGCTTGCCGACCCTTCCATCAAACCTGTGCATTGTAATATCAAGTATGTCTCCGCTGCCCGGGCTGAAAGAGATAGTTCCCTTTGCTAAAAGTCCCCTGCCTACAGTTCCCTGAACAAGGCCACGTTTGTCGTCTGCAGGATTGGTTGCAATCATATATTCCCATTCCGAGTCAGATTTTTTATCATAATAGATTGTGACATCATGGGTACTTCCCAAAGCATCATACACTTTTACAACGGTCTGGTACTGATATTTTGAATTGTCTATATTTGTTTTGAGTGTGGTAGTGCCATTCCAGAAGTTTGCCATTACATCTGCCTTGCTGTCCGCAGTAGCATCAAGATTCGCGATAACAGTTATCTCTGTACTCTTGGACGGTGGTGATGTAAACGATTTCATGACAATATCTCCTATTGCCCCGACATCCTGCCCTGTGGCTGAATCAAGTTCCCAACCCTGCACAATATAGCCTTGAGGGCTGATAAACTGTCCTGTCTCATCAAACTTGAAGTTTCCGGCTCTTGTGTAGTAAAGGCTCTTTGTGCTTGATTCGTTTACAATAAAGAAACCATCACCTCCAATTGACAGCTCTGTTGTGTTGCCGGTAGTTTGAAATGACCCCTGGTCAAACACCTTTGCTACCTCTCCTATTGACATGCCTCTTCCTACCTGCCCTGTACCGGCCTGGGTTCCAATGCTCTGGCTGAGTGTATCGGCAAATACAGATGTACCTTTTTTAAACCCAACGGTGTTGGAGTTGGAGATATTATTACTGATAACCTGCATGTTATTGCCCATGTTTATCAATCCGCTGGTTCCTGTATATAGTGAACTTGATAGTGCCATGATGATACCCTCCCTTTTTCTTAATATTTTTTAATCACACGGCAAATTCTTTATTTAAGAATGCCGACATGAATAATAGTCATTATAAAAAACTGATTCTGCTATTTAATCTCTGTGACAGATGCCATACTTACCAGATCACCATCTTTACCAACCACAAGGTACTGAGTGCCATTTATATATTTGATACCGGTAACCTCTCCTGATTCAGACATTTTCGCATCACCTGATCCGGATTTAACAGAATAAGAGTAGAGCCCGTCTGAAACAGGATTGCCAGAGCTGTCTGTGCCATTCCATCTGACCTCATTCTGACCGGCAACTGTATTTTCTGCGGGGATTTCAATAGTGTTTACAACATTACCCTTTGAATCAAGAATATTAATAACAACATTTTCCTGCTTTGTCAGTTCAAATTTCATACCACTTCCAGACACGCTGTTAGAACCAACCGAAAAGAGGTGACTTGAATATGAAATGTTTTTGCCAAGGTAGTCAAGAGCTGTCGTTGATGGTTTTGTGACATCTGCCTTGACATCAGAAACTCTGGTAATGGCATCAGGGCTGAGAAGCACTCCATCAATGTCAAGATATGCCTTGCCATTCTGGTATGTAATGCCGTTCACCTTTCCGGTTATGGTTGCAGGAAGTGCGGAATAGCCAGACCCGCTATTAGCAAGAACCTGGTAGGTGTAAGAACCATCCTCAACTATATTGCCACCATTATCTTTTCCATCCCACTCAAGGCGATAATCACCGGCACTCTTCTGTCCTGGATAAATGGTTCTTACAACATGGCCTTCGGCATTGGAAATGGATACCATAACTTCAGAGGGTTTTGACAACTTGTAATATCCACCTGAAGGAGCACCTGATGTTACCTCTACAAAGTTTGCATTGCCTGTAACTTCTTTTCCTATATAGGCGGATACGTCCGTTTCAGAACTGCTTGCAAATGCGTCAGCCATGGATTTCATTGATGTATTTAAACCGATCAACTGCTCCAATGATGAAAATTGAGCAAGTTGAGCAGAAAAATCACTTCCTTCCATCGGGTTTAAGGGATCCTGATTCTGCAACTGGGCAACCAGCATTTTAAGAAACGCCTCCCTTCCAAGATAATCATCTGATTTTTCCTTTTCAGCCTCATTGCTTTTATAGGAACCGGAAAGCTTTGCAAGGCTGCTGTTACCTGTCGCGTCTATTGTCATCTCTTAACCCTCCATTAACTATATCAGGCAACAAAATGAAGCATGCCATCTTCATCTGTCAAAAATTCGGAATCTAAAGTGCGATCAACTTCACCCGTGAATATTGGATCATGTTGACCAGAATCCCTGTTTTTCCCGGATCCGGAGCCACTGTTCGACTGATTGGACTGGTTAGACTGCTGACCAGAATCAGCCAAGGATTGCCTGAAATCACTGCCCATCTCAACATCAAAACTCTCAATTTTGATTCCACTGCTTGCCAAAGATGCCTTAAGTTCATTGGCATGACTGGAAAGGATATCCTTTGCAGCCTGATTTTCAGTCACAACACTCACTTTAAGCGTATCACCCAGGGTCTCTATTGTCATAAGAATTCGACCGAGCTCGGCAGGTCTTAACTGAAGTTTTATCTCACTCTCCCCTCGGCTTAATGCCCTGGCAATGCTTCTGCCAACCTGATTGGTCACATAGGATGGAAGAACAGATGTTGTCGCTTTATCTTTGGTCAGGCCTGATGCACCATCCTTACTATTTCTTCCGTCTGACAAATTGCCTCCGGATCTGTTTGAATCAAACAGATTATTTGTCTGTTTTTTTTCGGCTCTGGAGAGAATCGAATCGATGTCATTGTCATGACGATCCGGCTTTGAATTCTGGTCAATTTTCCTGCCTGCAACAAGAGAATCGTTATTATTCATAATATGGACAAGATCAGATATCATCTCGCTGTTTCTTGCCACTTCTGCGGCTGCATTTCCTATAATTAAATCAGAAGTTGTTTTGGCATTTTGCTCTTCTTGAACCTGGGAAAGACTCATTATTTTCTTTTGAAGTGTTTCATTCAACATATCAAAAGAGTTTTTTAATCTGTTTTTGCCCATATCTGCCTGAGAGGAAGCAACATCAGATTCAGAGGGTGAAAGACCTTTTGAATGGCTATCAAGCTTGGTCATTAATTTGTTTAATAGACGTTCCATTTCACTTGTGTTATTTGTCTGTAATGAACTGTTATCGCTATTTCCAAAGTTGTTTTCACCAGGCTTGTTAATACCGGATAAATTCACTGAGAACTGATGGTTAGATTTTTTTAAGATTCTGGAATCCATATCGGAATCAATGGACGACCTTTCCCAATTGCCGCTATCTGCCCCAGCTTTGTTATCAATAAAGAAAAATGAATTTTTTCTGCTTTGATTAAAACCGCTAATTGAAAGTTCATCCGGAAAACCAGAAACGTTTTTTTGCTTAAAGGAGTTGGATGTGTTAAGTACAGACGAGAGATCTCCAGACAGTATGTCTCTGCCATTATTTTTAGATATATTGGCTTTTCTGAAATTCTCAAGAGCAGACACAAAATCTCCCAGACTGATTTTGCCTTCAATCCCACTCTTTTCTGAAGAGAGACCAAGCTGAGTGAACATTCCTTTGATCGACTCGATATCAGATGAATTCTGAAATTTTGTGCCTGTAAAAAAAGCATGTTTCTGGAGTTTCTGGAGATCGGAAATGAAGGGATTGAGACTAATTCCCTCTCCTTTTACCTCGGAGTTGGCAAGGATCGAATCTGCAATGTCGTCAGGAATTTCAAGCGATTTCATAATGGATATAAAAAATGGGATTGACGATATACCCATTAACAGTTCTGAATCCACATCTTTGGTATTGGAATCGGTATAATCCTGATCATCCTTTTTATCTATAGAAAAAGAATCCATATCCATAGAGGAATCTGATAAAGAGAGATTTTCCGGATCAAGGCTTAACAGACTATCCATAAGATCGGACATCAATACATTGCCGTCATCAGACTCGGCTCTGAGAGTCTTTATGAGATTGGCGATCCCTGATTGAGGAAAACCTGCCTTGACAAGCATTGCTTTTATTGTTTCAAGAGCATCTTCATCCAGGGATATATCTTTCAGTTCATTATGCCCGGATGCCATCAGGAACTGTTTGAGCTTTGTCAAAAACTCAAATCCCTGTGCTTTTTTAACATCCTTAAAAAGAGCTGTTTTTGCGTTTTCTGATAAAACATCAATATCAGATGGAGTTGCCACTCCAGAAACAGGAATATTGCCTGTCAGTCCAGGTAGATTGTTACTGCCTGTCAGAATCTTCTGAGTATCGCCTGTTGATAACAAATTTTGTTTAATGCCATTTTTTGCAAGAATCTGATGAAGCTTGGCAACAAAAAGGTTGGAAGCCGAATCACTGTCAGCGGAACTCTCGCCGGAAAGGGCAGAAGAGCCAAATGATCCTGGTTTAATACCTTTCTTCATAAACATTTGAGGGGCAACAAAATCGAAATTCATGGCATCACCTTTATAATAAGGTTTTTATTTTAGTATTTAGGAACACATTAAAAGCAATGATCGTGCCATATTGACAAAAATGTTTTTTTACCATAAAATCAGACAGTTAAATATTCAAGCAAATTAATATTGTCAGAACCAAAGAAAATTGAATGAATATATTGCCGGTTGCCCATTGGTACAGGAAAATTTTGCACCCTAAATCAAATATCAACTCGAACATCGACAGATAATAATTTGTCTCAGGAAATTCATAAGAATCAAATTATTTCTTTCTCAAGCCTTTTCTCTTCTTTCTCTTTTTCTTGATCCAGGATTCATGCTCATCAATCAACTTTCTGATGTTTTGTTCTCCTTCGGAAGTTAAATCACTCTCCCATGGGGAGCGAGAAGCAGTAGATTCTTCAGATCCGTTATCCAAAATTTTGACATCAGATGCGTCATGTTCAAATTCAGGTGATTCAAATTCTGATTTATAGGGAGGCTCAAAGGCAGATGCAGAAAATTCAACAGTAAACGCGTACTCTTTGCGGCTGATCGGAATGACCTCAACAGGTTTGCTGATAAATTTCTGAATATCTTCAAGTCGAGGCCTTTCCTCCTTGCTGCAAAATGATATAGCAATTCCTTTGTGTGTGCCGCGACCTGTCCTTCCGACACGGTGAACATAATTTTCCGCCTTTTCAGGAAGATCATAGTTGATGACATAGTTAACACCTGCAACATCAATACCCCTGGCACTTACATCAGTCGCAATGAGAATATTGAAATCTCCAAGTTTAAAGGTGTTCATAATCTGTGTTCTGTCAGACTGATCCCTGCCACCATGAAGATTACACGATCTTATACCTGCCCGGGCCATTGCCTTTTCAACCCGTTCCGCTCTGACTCTTGTTCTGACAAATACAATTATTTTGCTATCAGGGTGTTCCTTAATAAACCGTTCGAGAAAAAAACGTTTGTCATCCATCTCAATAAACATAACTGCGTGAGAAACATTTTTTGAGACAGGATCATCAGGGGATATCTCAATACGGATAGCAGAAGATTTTACCTGGGAGTATGCAAGTTTTTTAATCTCGGCGTTGATAGTTGCGGAGAAAAAAAGTGTCTGGTGCTTCTGTTTTATCCTCTTCTTAACAGATTTGATGTCATCAATAAAACCAAGATCAAGCATATGATCCGCCTCATCAAGAATCAGGGTATCAATTTTGTCCAGATTTATATACCCTTGACTGATTAGATCAAACATGCGTCCAGGCGTTGCGATAAGGATGTCAATTCCATGCTCGAGTTTTTTTATCTGGGGATCCTGTTCAACTCCACCCACAAGAGCAAAGGATTTTGTTCGGGTATGCTTTGATATTTCATTGAAAACATCTCCTATCTGCATGGCAAGTTCCCGTGTAGGCACCATGACAATGCATTGGATTCCATCAGATCGCTGACTGCTCTTTCTTCTGTGGATACGGTCAATCACCGGAATCGCGAATGCCGCTGTCTTGCCGGTTCCAGTCTGTGCGATGGCAAGCACATCTTCACCATTCATAATCGGAGGAATAGACTTGAAC
Source organism: Desulfamplus sp. (assembly GCA_015232935.1). Lineage (GTDB taxonomy): Bacteria > Desulfobacterota > Desulfobacteria > Desulfobacterales > Desulfobacteraceae > Desulfamplus. Next base: position 168 of record JADFYT010000030.1, on the reverse strand, counting down.
TGTATATCTGTGGGTCTTTTAAATCCAAGTGCGGAAAGATTATCTTTTATTTCCAGGGAAATATGATATTTTTCAAATTTCATGTTACCTCAAAATTGTTTTTTTGCAAAGAACACAGGCAACCTGGCTGCAATTAATGTATGATTGAAATTCCTGAGCAAAACATAA
>JADFYT010000309.1 GCA_015232935.1 Desulfamplus sp. | reverse complement strand
CATGATTCGGGGTGGCCAAAGCAACGGCCATGAATGTTTAATATAAAAAAATATCAATTACCCCTTCCGGAAGCACAAGTTTCATAAGGGGCATTTAAAGGATGTAAATAAAATGTTTAATAGAATTTTACCAGATACTCCCCCAGGCAATGGCCTCCGTATATTGCGGGAATCAAAGGGATATTTTATTACCAACACCGCAAGAGACCTGTCTCAGTCTGATTTCAAGAACAGAATTCTTCCTGATACTGATTTTGCAGTAGCATCAGAAAGAGATGCGGCGGGATTTTTTTCTCTGGAAATTACAGGAGGGGCAAGTGTTCATGTTGATCTTCTCAGAAAGCAGATCAACCCCTTTGAGCGCCTTCGACTTTTGAGGCAAAAAATGCCAAACACCATGTTTCAGACCCTCTGCCGAGGAGTAAATCTGTTTGGATATCGCCCCTATCCGGAAAACGTTATACGGATGACCATCCAGGAGTTTGCAAAATATGTCGAGGTATGGAGAGTTTTTGATTTTTTGAATCATGTGCCTAACATGATCCCTGTTTTTGAAGAGGTGCAAAGGGCGGGAAAATATTTAGAACCAACCATCTGTTTTTCGACAGGCCCTGAGCATACTGATCAATTCTATGTCAGAAAGGCAAAGGAGATCATGGATGTTACAGGCAAGGAAATTATCCTTGCTGTTAAAAACCATTCAGGGTTGGGCACTCCAAAACGTATTTACAGTTTGATAAGCTCACTGAAAAATTCTTTTCCGGAGCTTATCATCCAGTATCACGGGCACAATACAGACGGAAATGATATAGGAAGAATTGTTGCGGCGGTTCAGGCCGGTGCAAAAATAATCGATGCGGCCGACCATGCCATGACAGGCTTTTTTGGCCCTCCACCGATGATGACAGTGGTTAATATTCTTGCAGAAGAGGGACATGACGCGGAAGGGATAAATCTTGATGCGGTTATTGAAACCAGCAATAAACTTAAAAAAATAAGACCTGCCTACGCTCAGTTTGAATCCCAGTTCAAAGGTTTTGATCCAACAGTTCACACTCATAAACTTCCAGGAGGAGCTATGGGCTCAAGTTTTGAGCAGGCCATAAAGGGTGGATTTCTGGACAAAATGCCTGACATACTGATGAAAGAGCTTCCAAAAGTTCATATAGAGCTTGGCAATTTCTGGAGCGTAACTCCAGGCTCCCAGATTTTGTGGACTACATCTGTGGCCCATGTGCTAAGCGGCAAGAGATATGAAAATGCTTCCCAGGATCTTAAGGATTTAATGCTTGAAAGATACGGCCCCTTTCCGTTCAGAAGGCCATCAGACGAGATCTATAATGCCGTATTTGGCCCTGAATGGAAAAATATTCTAAAAAATGAGGCATATTGCGAAACCTGCCTTCCGGTTGATATCGAGTCAGAAAAGCTGAAACTTGAACAGGAGACAAACCGTACCTGTGACATGGAAGAGGTCGTTCTTTATCTTCAGCACCCAAGAGATACTGTTAATTTCCTGAAATTTGAGGAAGAGTACGGTAAAACTTATGTCCTGCCTCCCGAAATCTGGTTTAAACAGGGTGGGTTTTCATCCGGGGAGGTTATTAATTTTGAAGATTACAAAGGAAAACATCACCAGGTTATATTTGGGGCAAGCAGTGTAATGGGCAATGATACTATAACATACCTTACAATTGACCACCATCCTGAGCCATTTGTATATAGCAAAGAAGAGGATGCCGGCAAAATTCCCAGGAAAGAAGAGCTTACCCAAAAACAGATTGCAGAGCTTGCTGAAATGGGAGAGATAAGGGCAAAAATGACAGGAGTGATAACAGAAGTGCATGTGAAGGAAAATGATGCGGTTAATGAACATGATCTTTTGATGACTCTTGAAGCCATGAAAATGCTTAACAACATTACCAGCACAATAGACGGAATTGCCAAGGAGGTCGCGGTCAAAAGCGGACAGAGCGTAAAACAAGGAGACCTTCTGATCAGGCTGAAACCTAAAAAAGGATAGTCAGATTCATGTCTGAACAGATATTTATCATAGGCCTTGGTCAGTTTGGAATGTCCCTGGCCAGGACACTGTCGGAAAAAGGTGCCGAGGTTCTGGCTGTGGACACCCGGAAATCTCTTGTCGAAGAGGCATCTGTCTTTGTCACCGAAGCCCTGGTGATGGATGCCACTGACGAGACAGAGCTTGCCCGTCTTGAACCTTCCAGACGTGACGCTGTTGTATGTGCCATAGGTGATGACTCAAAGGAGGCTTCTATTATATGTACCGCACTGCTCAGGCAGATGGGAGCACCTCTGATAGTTGCCCGTGCAAATGACAAAATGCATCAGCGTATTTTATCATTGGTGGGCGCACACCAGATCATCAATCCTGAACAGGAGTTTGGAAAAAGGTTTGCCAACCGGCTTCTTTACCGCCACGTCATAACAGACAGGTCTATTGGAGACGATCTGCTACTCACAGAGATATGTGTCCAGCCGTCCATGGTAGGAAAAAACCTGATTGAGCTTGCCCTTCCAAAACGATTTGGGGTCATGGTGGTGGCTATCCGTCGCGAAGAGTCAAAAAGGATGCTGCAACCATCACCGGCCGAACCGCTTCAGAAGGGTGACAACCTGATCATTGTGTCAAATGAATCTGCAATTCCTAAATTGATAAAAGGGGTTTAAGGAGTAACGCAAAATGCGTATTGCACAGGCGACACGTATCGGTGCATGGGTACTTATCTGTCTTAATATTCTGATGGCACTTGGTTCTATCTGGATTTTCATGCGTATGTCCCCTGCAATCAAGGAGATTATTGAGCAAAACGAGCACTCCTTGCAAGCCTGTGAGGAGATGCTCGCGTCTCTTGCAACAATATCTGATGATGCAGATATCAACATGCAACTGAATGACACCTTCAGGACAGCTCTTGATCGTGCCAGAAATAATATTACAGAAAAGGAAGAGCCAGCAGCGATACAGATGACAAACACTCACTTTTCAGCAGCTTTCAAGGGTGATGTTAGAGCCAAGGAACAAACTGTTGCGGCCATTATCCTTCTTGGAAAAATTAACAGGGAGGCCATGATAGCCGCAGACCTCCGTGCCCGTCAACTTGGACAGGCAGGAGCCTGGGGAGTTGTATTCATGGCAACATGCGTCTTCTTTGCCGGAATGCTGTTTAACAAAAATTTGTCCTCAAATGTTGTCAGGCCTGTTGAAGAGATTCATGATGTTATCCTTGCATACAGAAACGGTGA
>JADFYT010000308.1 GCA_015232935.1 Desulfamplus sp. | reverse complement strand
GGTAACAGGTAAGACAGATAACACATCTATCTTCATCTACTTTTGCCCTGTCTGCTGCAACGGTTTTTCTGCCATCTCCAATAAGTCCTTTGACTTTGAGAGCTGCATTGGCAGCATCAACGGAATTATTGACAACAAAAACACCATCCCTGTTGGATTTTGCAGGAAATCTGTGAACATTGTTGCTGGGAAGAAGACCATCAAGATCTGTGTCGATTCTAAGCGTTGCAGCAAGTTCAAGGTTTTTTTGACCCACAACAAGAGCCTCTTCAACCACAATATAATCAGGCGTCAACTCAACATCCGTTCTTACAACAGGGTCTTTGATCACAATCTTGACAGTATCGCCACTTTGTTCAATGGCTGGCATCCGAGATGGCTTAAAGCATACAACTCCAGCATGTCTGCATTGCGTAAATATGCGTTCCAGCCCTTTAGCACCAACCTTGACATTACCAGCATAGATGTAGGCACTGCAATTTGCCATCTGTTGCACAGCAAGAGCACTGTTTAGCACCTTGCCTGTTGCAACAGGGTCGCCTTCTTGAGCAAATCCCAAAAGGAAAGCAACTGTTGAGCCAGCCGGAATATCCGCAGCCAAAGCATCAAACTGATTTTGACTCATAACTTTGTCGTTCAAGTCAAGTCCATACTTCTGGTTCAACGGTGCATAAGTATATTGGGGTGCAACAACAACAGCACCAAATGCACTCTCAATCTTTTCAGCACCCTTAGACAGAACAGCCCTGAAATCACCGACAACTCCGGCAAGAGACTCAATAGAGACATCCTGCATAATATTTACTTTACCGGTTTCAAGCATATCGGCAGTGCAACCAGACTCACGGGCACATGCGGTTTTTTCTCCAATAACACAGACTTTATAGCCCTGTGCTGCAATTTGAGCAGCCGATTCAAGCCCGGCTGAACCTGCCCCCACAACAAGAACATCTCTGTTAATGGATATATCTACCATATTACTGCGATTTTCTTCCTCATTACCTGATTCTGACATGGAATTGACAGTTTTATCTGTTATCCTGGCACAAGTTTCTGATTTCATCTCATCACCCCCAGATATTTCATGGACTCAAAGGCAATTTTTCCTGCATCTGCAATAGTGGCGGCGATGCTGCCAGGCCCTCCGGCGGTTCCGGCAACAAAACATCCCGCGACAGGTGAACCAGATCGAGATGATGTGCCGCATGAACATGATCTGGCTGGCAAGGATGATACAGCATTATCAAGAAAACCATCCTGGGTTACAGAAATTCCTGTAATTTCAGATATTTTTACAGTATCTTTTCCTGGCATGATCCCCACGGAAAGAACCACAAGATCAAAGGCTTCAGATGATGGTGATCCTTCATCTTCTGCCATATGACGCAGTTCAAGCCTGTCATTATCCAAAGGATACAAGTCAACCGGAATGGTTCTTACAAACCTGATATTCTGTTTAATTTTTTCGTAGAATACAGGAAACTCTTTGCCTGTATTTTGAATATCTATATAGAACATGGTGATATCCGCATCCGGATTGTCATTTTTAACACTTCCTGCCATTCTCATTGCATATGGGCAGCAGACTTCAGAGCACCACAAATTTCCAAGTCGCTCATCTCTGGAACCCACACACTGAATAAAGGCAACCCTTTGAGGCTTCTGACCATCAGAAGGTCTTACAAGCACACCGTTTTCTCTTATGATATTCTCAAGATCAAGGCCGGTAATTACATTTTTCCATTTGTCATATCCATAGGTCGATTTCCGGTCAGGATCAAACGGCGAGTAACCTGTGGCGACAATAACGGCATCAACTCCAAGTTCACCTTCTGTTCCCATATTGTCAATGCCGCACCTGTTTGTCGATACAGCTTTTGAGCGGCTACAGGCACATGGCTTTGCATTTGTGGATTCCGTATCAGAAACTCCGGCTTGAGAAATTTCTGAATCAGAAGTTTTTGCAACAACATAAAGGGGGGCGTTGTATCTTGAAAATCCCTTTATTACCTTGCCTGCAGGAATTTCAACGTCGCTCTTTGCGAGAGTCGCCGTGAATCCATAAGGTTTTTCCGATTGGCCAGTTTTTTTCAATTGTGTGATTTCTGTTCGCAGATGGACATTAATAAGGGGCTCATTTACAACATTTTTAAGCATCTCTTCCACGCTGCATGCTCCACACTGCTGACACTTGTCTGTTGCCTTGCAGGTGAAACCAATACTGTGCCCTCCAAGAAAACAGCTTTTTTCAACCAGTTCAACACTGACATTCTGACGGGAAAGCTCCCATGCAGCAGTGAGACCGGCAATGCCGCCTCCAAGAACAAGCACTTTTCGGGTTTGAGTATTCAATTTATTAAAACTCCTTAATATCTTAAGCTAAATCTTATATATCTCAAGCTAAGAAACATGTTTTAGTATCTTGCAGTCCCGGTTTTACAACTATAATTTCAGGTTTTAAACCTCGGGTCTTGGCAACACGCCCGCTCTTTCTGCAATTTCAGGAACCATGTGTTCCCACTCAATAGGCATGAGATGGACACCCGCAACCCCTTTCATCTCCTTGAACTCCTCAATCTGCTCACAGGCGATCTTGATCCCCTCGTCAGCAACCTTCTTTTTATCAACACCTTGAAGTCTCTGGATTATCTCATCAGGCACATCCATGCCAGGCACCTTGCTTTTCATGTACTTGGCCATACCGATACTTTTCATGGGAGTTACGCCAGGCAGAATATATACCTTTTCAGTAAGGCCCATGTCATTGGCCTGGCGGATCCATTCACGGATTTTCGGCATGTTGAAAACACACTGTGTCTGGATAAAATCAGCTCCGGCAGCAACTTTTTTTGCAAGACGGTGCACTCTCCACTCAAAAGGTTCTGCAAAGGGGTTGGCAGCGGCGCCAATAAAAATTTCAGGTTTTATATCAATGTCCGCGCCGCCCAGAAACTTGCCCTCATCCCTCATTTTCTTTACCATCATTATAAGCTGCATGGAGTCAACATCAAAAACTCCCTTTGACTGGGGATGATCTCCAAACATCTGGTGATCTCCTGAAAGGCACAGCATGTTACGGATACCATGAGCATAGGCACCAAGGACATCCGCCTGCATTGCGATCCTGTTGCGATCACGGCATACCATCTGAAAATTGGGTTCAACTCCCTCCTGAATACATATCAAAGAGGCTGCCCAGCTTGACATTCTTACCATAGCGGTCTGGTTGTCTGTAACATTGACCATATCAACATTACCTTTAAGGTGTTTGAGCTTCTCCCTTA
>JADFYT010000307.1 GCA_015232935.1 Desulfamplus sp. | reverse complement strand
ATAAAAAAAGTATATTAAAATGTAAATCCGGCAGATATTGGTCAATTGTCATGGCAATATCTGCCGTTTTTTTATTGCTCAGGAATTTCAATCCTGAAATAATAATTGCAGCAAGGCTGCCTGTGTTCTTCCAGATAACGGCCATGCCCTGATAGGCACAACGAAAAATGACAGTCTTATAGTTACAGATATCTCAAGAGACTTTCACATAAATTTTCCCGAACAGCTTTATATTTTTTTTTAAGGAACTGATGGAAACAATTTCATATGCACAGTGTTTAAAAGAGATGTTTGCTCTTGGACGTTTTGGGATCAAGCTTGAACTTGAAACCATTGCGGATATTCTCAATCGTCTCGGCTCTCCCGAAAAAAAATTTTACTCCATCCACATTGCAGGTACAAACGGAAAAGGGTCAATAGCATCGTACATAGCATCCATACTTGCCTCTTTTGGTTGCAAGACAGGGTTATACACATCTCCACATTTAATAAAATTCAATGAAAGATTCTGCATAAACGGATCCATGGTATCTGATGAAGATATTGTAGAATCATATCTTGCTGTCAAAAAAGCAGACACAGGAGACAGAAAAGCCACTTTCTTTGAGATATCTACAGCTATGGCTTTTTATCTTTTTGCCAGAGAAAATGTGGAATGGGCGGTCATTGAAACCGGAATGGGTGGCAGATTAGACGCAACCAATGTATTGAAACCGGCAATTACTGTAATATCAAACATTTCTATTGAGCACACCGAGTATCTTGGTGACACACTTGAACAGATAACTGCAGAAAAAGGCGGTATCATCAAGCCGCAAACACCCCTTGTCACTGGAGTGAATCAGGAATCTGCGTTAACCGTGCTCCATCAGATCGCAGATAAAAACTCTGCACCAGTGTATGTTTTTGAAAAAGACTTCTCCATAATTATGGAGTCAGAACCCGGAGAAGAACAATCTGTAAACCCGGAATCAAGGAATCCGTTCGGTTCTGAACAGACAGGTTCAACATTTACCTACAAAGGAATAAACTCGATCTGGAAAAAAATGGAAACGCGACTGCCGGGCCAGCATCAACTTTGTAACGCCGCCCTTGCCCTTGCCGCATGTGAACTTCTGATAGACCAGAACATATGCGGGTTGAAAAACAGGTGTAACCCCGCCCAAGAGAGTATCAAAAAAGGTCTTGCAGCCACAACATGGCCGGGTCGCCTTGAATATATTCTTCAAAAGCCAATGGTTGTGATTGATGGTGCCCACAATCTTGATGCAGCAGAAAATCTGGGTAAATATCTCAAGAAAAACTATAGAAGGCGACATAACAGACCAGACAATAACGATCTTCTGTATGACGAGCGATCTCAAAACAAACTTACAATGATAATTGGCATCCTCAATGACAAGCCATACAAAGAGATGCTCACCCATCTGATTGCTTCGGCAGATCGTGTTATCTTTACAAAAGCAAATATTGACAGAAGTATTGATCCCGAAGTTCTCAAGGATTTTGCAGTCAGTGTTGCCAATTCTGAAATAATAACCATTGAAAATGTAGGCAAGGCGGTTGAATATGCCATACAGGGAGCATCAGAAAATGATTGTATATGCATTGCAGGCTCCTTGTATGTTGCAGGTGAGGCAAGAGAGAAGATTCTAAAAGATTTCTTAAAGGATTAACCACTTCAACCTTGATTCTTTTTAACAAAAAATGTATTTAAACAAAAATAATGCGCTCGTAGCCCAGTGGATAAGGCGTCAGCCTCCGAAGCTGAAGACCGCTGGTTCGATTCCAGTCGAGCGCACCAAAAACCCCCATCCGGCACAATCCCATAACCTGCCACAGGCCATCTCATCATGCACAGCAGACTTAAAATAGGAATCATAAGCTATAGAAGCAATCCTCATTGCGGTGGACAGGGGGTTTATGTAAGAAACTTAAGCCGATCTCTCACAGAACTTGGTCATCAGGTTGAAGTGATTGCCGGCCCTCCAGATCCAATGCTGGCAGGAAATGCAAAACTTACCATGCTTCAGACACTGGATTTATATAACCCTGACGACCTGTTCAGAACACCCAAGCTGCATGAACTTCAGGATCCGGTTAATCTCATTGAGTGGCTCGGGGTCTCCAGCATGGGCTACCCTGAGCCATTGACCTTTGGCATGAGGGCAAAAAGATATCTCAAGGACAAGCTCGGCAGTTATGACATTATTCACGATAACCAGTGCCTCTCCTATGGAATCCTCTCTCTTGCAAGACACCTTCCTGTGACAGCTACGATTCATCACCCCATGACCGTTGACAGGCGTATAGCTGTCAATAGCACCAGGTCCATATACAAGAAATTCAAGCATCTGCGCTGGTACTCATTTATAGGTATGCAAAAATATGTTGCCAGAAGACTGCCAAGACTCATAACAGTTTCAGACTTTTCAAAACAGGATATTTCGCGGGAATTTTCAATCCCTGAGAAACGCTTTCTAACCATTCCCAACGGTATAAACACGGAGCTGTTTCATCCACTTGACCATATTAAACGCGAACAATCACGAATCATTGTCACCAACAGTGCGGACACCCCTCTCAAAGGGCTTTATTATCTTCTTCATGCCATCAAAAGCATCTCAAAAGAGAGGCCAGTAAAACTTATAGTTATTGGTGCTCCCAAAAAAAATGGTGGAATTGAAAAGTTGGTCAAAAATCTGGAACTTCAAGATACTGTCCAATTTACAGGAAGAATAGACGATAATAGATTTGTTGAAGAGTATGCCAGAGCAACTCTGGCTGTTGTACCGTCACTTTATGAAGGTTTTGGTCTGCCTGTAGGAGAGGCAATGGCCTGTAGGATACCTGTCATATGTACCAATGGAGGAGCTCTTCCCGAGGTTGCTGGAGATGCTGCAAAAATTGTCCCTCCGGCGGACGCTGCCGCACTTAAAAGTGCTATTGTCTCACTGCTTGACAATCCTTATAAACGTGAAAAGATGGCTCAAGCTGGTTATGAACGGGTTATGAAAAATTACACATGGGAGATGACAGGAATCAGGACTGCCCAAGCCTACAGGGATATCATACAAAACTACAGAACAAGATAGCGTTATGGAAACTATTGTTTCTTCAAATTTAAAGTGTCGGGTAGATTTTAATACCATTTCGAAAAGATGCTCAATCCAGTCAATCTTGAGAGAGTCTTTCAACCCGACAGCCAACCTTGAAATAACAATACAGTGTCCAAGGGAATGGAATAAAATACCAGCATGATTACAATTGACTTTAGGCACCTTGATTTAA
>JADFYT010000306.1 GCA_015232935.1 Desulfamplus sp. | reverse complement strand
CTGGGAGGAGGGATCTTTTTTAAGACCATAAAGCACATTCAATGACTCTTCATCATAAAAAGAGACTGACGCCTCCTTGTCAACCTGAGCGGACTTTCCCTTGTGAACGCAAGATGTGTCCTTGTATTGGCAGTTATGAAGATAAAGTAACTTTTCGATATTGTCCAGGACAGCCACTCTGAGTTCGTCATCCTCTTTTTCAAGATAGGGCAGCATCACAGGGAGGTATTCTGTGTCTTGAAGTTTTCCAACAAGTTGAACGATTGTCAGTTTGATGGATAGTGAACTTTCAGGATTGTCAAGAATAGTTAACAAAGGAGACATATCGTCAGGGGCGATTCGTAAAAACGCCTCTTCCAGAGTGTCAAACAGATGCTCATTAGCCTCTGAAAAAAGTGCTGCAAGCACATTGACAGCACTCTTGTTCCTGAACAACCCCAGAAGCTGTACCGTATGGTTCAGAATTGTCCTGTTTTTGTTCTGTAAAAGAGCGATCAGTTTTTCAGGAGGGATTTTCTCTTTTGCCAGTTCAATGGATTTTTCGTCCGCGTGTTGCAAGATAGAGGCAAAAGCCGCAACCAGAGGTATAAACAGAGGCGGCTGATTTTTTTCCAGAATCCTTACGAGAAAATCAATGCTTCTGACCCTTTTCATTTTTTCAAGAGATTGAATGGCACAGAAGAGAACAACATTATCCTCATTGTCGGGATTTATTTTCAGGACAGCATCCAGTGCGGCGTTACTGGCCGCTTCTATCCTGTTTTTCAGACTATCCGAGTCCGCCTGATTCCTGATACTTTCTGTTTTTCCTGAATTTTCAATGTTGACGGCCTCTTTTGAATTGTGAATATTGTCATTTTCCTTGCCGGGACTCTCTGTTTTTATCCGGTTTTTAATGCTTGCTATCTCTCCTAAACTTTTAAGGGCGGCACATTTTACCCAGGGCTCTTTTTCCAGAGCTTCAATCAGATGAGGAATGGCCTTATAGCTGCCGATACCGCCCAGTGCCTCCACCGCCGCAACCGAGACATTTACATCATCATTGAACATTGCCTGGACAAGGATATCCTCAACTACCGGCAGACGGATGTTTCTTAATATTTCAACGGCAATTTTTCTAATGTCAGGGTCATTGTCATTTAACAGGGGCTGAACATGAGCAAGCGAAAAACTGCCTGTGCGGGATATTATTTCCACAGCATAAGAGCGGATTTGAGGTTGTTCTGATCTCAACAGATCAACCATCCCGGACAGGGTCTTTTCATCCCTCATCTGAGCCAGGGCGGTTATGGCTGCATGAACATTCTCATGATTGCTTTCATGAAGCATCTGCTTCAATTTTTGTATATCCATCTTTTCAGGCTCTAACATTATTCAAAGCTCCTTGAATTTTTTGTGCTATTTCATGGGAGGGAGCGACCACTGCCGCAACTCCACGCACAATCACCTCTTTTGGCATTCCATAGATGACAGCGGTTGCCTCTGATTCGGCAATTGTATGACCTTTCTTGTTATACAGACGGGATATGGCATCTGCTCCGTCATCGCCCATTCCGGTAAGGATAACTCCCACCACACGATTTCCAAATATATCAATGGCTGAATTCATGGTGATATTGATGTTTGGCACAAACAGTTCTTTTTTCAGCGGTCTTGTGACATGAAGGGATATACCTTTTGTGTTCCGTGCCAGCAAAAGGTGATGCCCCCCCTTTGCCACATATACCTCACCTTTTGCGATATAGTCTCCGAAACGGGCTTCCTTGACACGTAACCTGCTGTATTCGTTGAGTCTTGCTGCAAAGCTGCCGGTAAATTTTTCCGGCATGTGCTGAACCACAATAACGGATGCGTCAAGATCTTCGGGCAGTGCCGGAATGATCTGCATTAATGTTCGCGGCCCGCCTGTTGAAACGCCGATGACAACAACCTTGTCTGGTACGGTTTTATCTGTCTTGTTAGCGATTGAAACATGCCTGTCTTTTTTTACCGGTTCAGGGACAAATCTGTAGAGCGAGTCAAGACTTGCGGCAGCTGCCTCTTTTATCTTGCTTACAATATCTTGAGCACGAACATGAATGTCTCTTGAGATTTCACCAGACGGTTTTTCTACAAAATCAACTGCTCCAAGCTCAAGTGCCTCAAAGGTTTCAACAGAATCTCTCCTGGTATATGCCGAGATCATGATGCATGGCCGTGGCGATTCAACCATGATGTGCTGAAGACAGGTTATGCCGTCCATGCCAGGCAGATTGACATCAATCGTGACTACATCCGGCTCAAATTTTCTTATCTTCTCAAGGGCATCCTCCGCGTCAACCGCCACATCCACAACCTGCAACGAATCGTCTGAATTGATTATTTTTGTAAGTTCACGACGCATTAAAGCGGAATCCTCAATGATAAGAACGGTAATTCGATTTTTTGCCATATTCCTGCCTTTTTATAAGTTATCTTTCCATTCAATTCTGCATTTTTCTATAACATCCTTTAACAGGCTTGGGCGGATATGTAGTGTTGTCATTTGTGGAATGGCAGATAACAGGGATAATACCTCAGATGGTGTCCTGAAATTTTTACGAACAGCACGGATTAATAAGCCTAACGTACCATGAGCTTTGATATTCAATGTCTTGGCGGCCAACCTTGCTGCCGTGTCATCCGTTATCAAAGTGTTGATGGAGTGACTCAGGCATAGAGAGAGGGCTTCACGTTCACCATGATGCAAGGTATAAAGAGAAGTGATGGCTTTTATTTGGGCTGAAGATGGCGGAGTTGTTTGTCTAAACAGCCTTACATTGGTTTGTTCCAATGCCTGTGGACGATGGTGAAGCACTTCCATCCAGACAGCATCAGGAACTGCAATACCACTGTAATCTCTTAAAACATCCAGTGCCGAGAGTTCATCCAGATGTATTAATGGCCCTGCATCAGCGACAATTAAGGTTGGCTCAATCGTCTCCATGTAATCCCCATTCAACATCATCCTGAATAAAGGATTCTGTTAATATATCCTGATGAGATTCTAAATAACGGTGCAGAGCTTCGTTGATAATTTCCTGTAAGTTACGTGCCCAACCTTGTTCCACCAGAGTCTGAGCCTGTTGCCATAGTTGATAGGGTATTTCTGCCTTAACAGTATTATTCATTGCTCTTTTCCTTTTGAAATACACAAATTCAGTTTTTGATCAACTCCTCCACATTTATTACAACAGGGGAGCGATCTGTATTCTTTACGCCTGCAATACCATTTATGAAACGGGAATCAATACTTTGAATGATATCAGAAGGCGGGA
>JADFYT010000305.1 GCA_015232935.1 Desulfamplus sp. | reverse complement strand
CGATTGTCTTTTCAATGCTCGGACTTGGAGGCGGTTTTATCTATGTTCCCTTGTTGCTGGCCTGCGGCATAGATTTTTATACGGCAGCTTCAACAAGTTTAATGATGATAACCATTTCTCAAGCGTCCGCACTCTATAATTTTTTCAAATCAGGTCTTGTTGATCTAAGGCTCGCATCAGTTCTGGAACCGCCAACCATGATAGGGGCATTTTTGGGAGGCATGCTTGCCCACCATTTTAATATAGATGTCCTTTCAATCATGTTTTCATGCACCCTGTTTCTCGCAAGTTATTTCATGATGCAGGAGGATAAAATGAAAAGGACAGATGGAACTGACGCCAGACGGATTTCGATAAGCCCTTTTAAATGGCGGCATGAGTTCAGGGATCGCGATGTAAATATTGACCTTGGATTCTCTGTTCCGGTAACTTTTATTACTGGTTTTTTTGGGGGTCTGCTTGGACTCGCGGCAGGATGGATAAAAATACCGGTGATGGTTCTTCTGCTGAATATCCCCATGAAAATTGCAATCGCAACATCGTCCCTGATGGTTCCGCTTACAGCTTTATCAGGTTTTTTAGGACACAGCCTTGCAGGCAATTTTGATATCAGGCTTGCTGTGACACTCTCTATAGTAACCGCCGCAGGTGCCCAGATCGGTTCAAGGATAACCCGTGGTTCAGACAACCACATGTTAAGGTTTGTTTTTGCTTTTGTTCTAAGCGTAGTTGGAGTATGGATGATTTTAAGGATTTTTTAGTCATGGTTTTTTTTGACGGCGACAATTGGGAACATTAGAGGCAACCTTGCTCAAGGTTTTTGTTTGATTTATTTTTTTGAGCAACAAGAACAGGGACATATAAAAAAACAAGAATAAGGCCATGAAACAGAATAAAGATTTTAAAATAAGAAACAATCTATGGATTACGGTTATTTTTGTTGTTCTTGCTATCGGGGCAATATGGACAAACGCGGGATTCATGCTGGATAACCACGAATCAGACATCAATCCCGAATTTATCCAGAATCCCGCTCTGATAAACCAGAACCCCGGGGTATATCCTGGCATGAATGGCGATTCGAGTCAGGTTCAATCAATCTTGCCTTCCGGCACTAACAGTACACCTGCCCCGATAACAGCACTTATGGTTCAGGAAGGGATCAGCCACGTGGTATCCCTGATCAAGCCTTCGGTTGTTGGGGTCTCAAGGACAACAGCAAGTCAGCAGGCACCGGCTTATAATGGAGGCCTCTCCTATATCCCCTCTTTCAGATCAGGTTCTAGCTCACAGGGGTCAGGAGTTATTATTGATTCAAGAGGGTATGTTCTGACAACTTTTCAGACTGTAGGTACCGACACTGTAGTCAACGTAAAGCTCTTTTCAGGAAAAGAGCAAAATTATCAGGCTGATGTGGTTGCTGTGGATAAAGGTACAGACCTTGTGGTTTTAAAGCTTCGGGCACAGGGAAAATTTCCCGCTGTTGTGCTTGGAAATTCCAACCTTATTGAAGTTGGTGATATTGTTTTTGCAATTGGCAGCCCGTTTGGATTTTCACAGACTGTGACAATGGGAATTGTCAGCAGCCACAACAGGAATCTGAATATTGACGGGGTAAGATACCCTGACATGATTCAGACAGATGCATCCATAAATCAGGGTAATGACGGAGGGCCTCTTGTAAATATAAAGGGGCAAGTTGTTGGGATCAACATGGCAACCTTTATGCCGGACAATCAATATTCCGGTATTGGTTTTGCGATTCCTATCAATGACATTCTCGATTTTATCAACGGCAATATATAGAGAATAATGCCTGTTATGATCCAAGGATTGTGCTTTGAACGAAAAAAGCGGCTTGATCAACAGTTTAATTTGATCAGCAGTTTAAAAGGATATATTACAATGGAAATTTCGCTTAGAACGGTTATTGTTGCCCTGTTTTTTATCATGCTTGTTTTTGGAGCGGTTACAGGCCAGTTTCTTGAAACATGGCAAAATGGTGCTACCCTCTGAACCGCCTGTATCGGGTTAGGTTAACCCCATTTATTGCAGCGATCCGGTATTTCAGCGATCCGGACATGTATTATAACGGCCATTCCCTGATGGTCACAACGAAAAATGAAAGTCTTGTCATTAGAGCTATCTTAAGGAGACTTTCACATAAAAGGGTCAATGATAAGATTCTGATTGCCCCGAATTATAAAAATGAAAATGCATTTTCATGCTAAACGCTCATGACCGGTTTTCGGCCACCCCCAAGCATGAAAACCGTGACCTGTTTTTTCACGGTAAAATTTATTAGTATTCCTGCAAAATAGAAGGAGACATCAAAAATGCCTGAGGATTATCTTGATATTGATCTAAAACGACTTGCATATTTTTTTAGTCTGGTGATCATTACCGCTGTTTTGACAACTTTGCTCTACTGGTTTGTTTTTGGATTTGACTCATGGAACAAGAATGTCAAGATTGCGTCTGACCTGATGCTTGCTGCTACTGCTGTTCCATATCAGCAGCAGCCGATGCAGTTTCAGCAGGTACAGCCTTATCAGCAGCAACCCCAACCATTCTCAAATGGCATGTCAGCACAGGCCGGTGGTATGACATCAGGTTCGGGTCAATATGTTTGTCCGGTGCATGGGGCTGTCGGGCTTCCTCAATTCAATGCGGCAGGAGCTCCTGTATGTCCTCTTGGCGATCAGGTCATGCAGTTTTGTGCTGCACCAACGACCAATAATTTGGCACTTGCAGCCGGTGGCTGAGTTCCTCCAGGAGGCCAGGCCGGCGGCATGGCAGGAAATCAGCAAGGCACAATGTTTTAACTTCAAGGAACCGGTTTTAAATAACCTGCTCATTTCAGAATACGCCAACCTTTAAGGAAGGCGTATATATATCTTAAAACGGGAATGTTATTTCGGACTCATTCCTGAACAGGCATAATTACTGAGGAAGAGTGTTTTTATGATACTTTCCAGAACCAGACAACTGATGCAGTTTGCAAGCACTTTCTTGTCTAACAGCTATATGGGCGTGTTGGGCACAAAGAATATCAGTACAGGACCACTCAAAGGCGTGTGTGTGCCTTTCTTGAACTGTTACGCATGTCCTACGGCAGTATTTTCATGCCCAATTGGTGCTTTGCAGCATTTTATGACTATTCGTGTTATCCCCTATTACCTGATAGGCTTTTTTGTTGTTACAGGAATAACTGTTGGAAGAATGGCATGCGGATGGCTCTGTCCGTTTGGATTTTTGCAGGATATCATGTACAAGATACCATCCCGAAAAATGAAAATACCCG
>JADFYT010000304.1 GCA_015232935.1 Desulfamplus sp. | reverse complement strand
GTCGGGTGAAAAACCTCTCGCAAGATTGAATAATCTTAAGAACTACCCGACACTTTAAACTTGAAGAAGCAGTAGTGGGTCAAAAGAGTTGATAGTATATCCATGGAACATTAAAGACAGCCTTTTGCATGTCCATATCAACTACTTTAACCCGCCACCTTATTTCAGGGTTTAACTGTTAGGCACTAAAACACGTCGTATTCAGGTATGCCAGGGGTCTATTTCAAACAGCGATCCTTTCCTCCAGAGACATTATTGTCAATATCTTTTCTATACTGAAGGAACGGAATGATAACCCTGTTCTTGTTTCCTCCAAGTGCGTCATAGGTGATACTCACAATTGGAATCCCTGTGATCTTCTCGATTCTTGCACTCATGGCTTCCGTGACCAGGCCGGGGCAGCAGAACGACGGACTGGTCTGGACAAACAGGGCAAGATCAGGATTCTCTTTTATTGTGTAATGGATTTTCAGGATATTATCCATAGATTCACCGGTATGTTCCGGCAGCAACCCGTATTTTGCGAGCACACTCTTGAAATCGTCGGTGTATGTATGGTCAGGCTCATTGAAAAAAGGTTCAAAGTAACGGTAATAACGTTTTTCCAGTTGTGTCATGGTTGCAAGAATGGCCTTGTTGGATATCAGACTTAGATATCTTCCCTCTTTAAACCATTTCTTGAAGTATGACTCGGCAATCATTTTGGCAAACCTGTAATAGGGTGTTGTGACTACCTCTCCACCATGCTCTTCAATAAAATGGATAAGATCCTGGTTCATCACATCATTGTCTCTTACATAAAAATCTCCGAAAATACCGACTTTGGGACGGTTATCTCTTGGGACTGTTTCAATAGTCTCAAATTGGGCCAGGGCAATCTTAAGGGAATCTTCTCTGGTTGTTCTGCCCTCAAATGCCAGATTCAATATACGCACAGCCTGTTTTATCGCGTTGTCTGTCTCTCCCTTTATCTTTTCATACGGCCTTATCCTGCACCCCAAAGCCCTTAAAAGGCCTCCGAACATGTATGCGAAATAGGCATTGAGTGCAGCAGTAACGGAAATTTCGCTGAACGCAAAATCACCTTTATAAACTCCGGCTTTTTCAATACCCGCTACAGCATGATTTTCCTGTCCGTTATTGTTCATGCTATCTGTGTTGCCGCTCTGTGCGGCTGGCATACCGATTTGTGTGGCTGGCAGTATGATTGATGACGATCTTCTGTTTTGTTCATTGTTCGTTATATTGCCCTGCTGTCCGTCATGTAAAATTTTCCGCTCTTCTTTTTTGTTGTCATGATGCCCTCCGCTTGCTGCTATAATCAATTTAATATGGTGAGGATAGAGTTTGATGTTGCATGAAATTTCCGATTTGCTCATCCATAAAAGAGATTTTTCAGGATCAAGTCCCTTGTTGATGATAGTATGGATATATCCGTTTGCAATTGCATTCAGAGGAATACACTGACCCGTATTGGTTTTAAGGCTCTGCTTGATAGTGTCATCTGTCTCTTCCATTAGATGTGCATCATATCCTTCACCACGAAGGGTTGCTGCTAAGAATGAGCAGGTTACAGGATCCCAGTTTGGCATCACAATGGTTTTGCCGGATAGCGTTGATTCAATCTGGGGATTAAGTGATTTAAGTTCGACATTGCTTCTGGTTTTGCCATGCAGCCTGAAGTTTTTGAATGCCCTTACAGCCGCCTCTATACGGGTCTCGTATCCGACACTCGAATCATGCTCATCAAGTTCAAGCACAAGATAGGGTTTGTCATGTGCCTCCATGATTTTCTTGAAATAATCCACTCCAAATGAGTCAGGAGAGCATTTAAATGATGTAATATATACAGGAAACAGGTTCTCGGTTCTGGCTGCAACAAGGGTCGCCTTTAGAATGGTCGCCGCATGTTCCCAGTGGATCTCCTTTAAAAGAGGCTCTATATCGCTGAAGTCATGGTTTTCAAAGTCCAGCATATCCTGGAAAAAGGCGTTTACATGCAAGGATGAGAATATATCAGGAATCCTGCTGTTCAAGGACTCGGACAAGATTGTATATGGTCTTCCCAACAATAAAACATCAATTTCACTTTTGGGTTGTGACGCGGGATCCTTGCCATGCGTTGATCTGTTATTGACGTTTGAATTATCAATGTGTGATCTTTGAATGCCAGCGGTATTAAGGTGTTCACAGCCTGTCTGCTCACGGTCTGTTTTGTTGTCACCATTTGGCCTGTCACTGTGCGAGTGTGACTCAATCTCTTTATTGCCGATCTGTTCAGCAAAAAGTTGTCTGAGTTGTTTTTCCGCACCTTTTTTCCAGTCTAAAACCTTGTCATGCGCGGAGCTGATATCAAAAAAACTGATATCTGAACCAGGAATTTTTTTAAGTTCTCTGTAAAGTTCTATTTTTGTATAAAAATTGGTGTAGAGATCTTTTACAACAGGTGCGATAATCCTGTCTCTACTGATTCCAGACAGTGATCCAATAATAGCCGGTACATACTGGGTGTAATAACAGTATTGGCGTCTGCCTGTTTTTTCCCTGTTTTTGTTTTCAAAATAGTAGGGAAGAAATACGTAATCCGCCTTTTCCATAAGATAATCCACATGGCCATGGATGGATGTAACAGGCGTGCAAAATTCGGCATTTGCAAGAGCACGTCCACGCGGGACAGGGGACTTCATCTTTTCGCTGCTGACAGTTTTTATTCCAAGGTAATTGAAAAATATCTTCCAGAAATCAAGATCCTCAACCATATGAAGGGCTGCCGGAATTCCTATGGTAAATGGATGGATAGTCTGGCAGGGGTGGGGCAGGGTGACCGCTTTTTTTCTTGCCTTGAGCAGATGGAAATTTTTCTCCTTTGCCACATAATGGCCTGTTGCGTAGTCTCTGCCGCACAGAAAACCAAAAGCTACGGTCTCGTTATCCATTTCAACAATGGTGAGTTTGCAACTGTTTGTGCAAAGCTGGCATGTCTCCTGACGCACCGGGATATTGTTTTTCCAGAGCCCGAAACCTCTGAAACGGCTTTGTGAGGCAGTAACATGTGGCTGATGCTCATATTCGCTGGTAAAGGAAACCTGTGTATGCTGATCTTTTAAAGTTAGTGCAACGCCAAGAGCACCGGTAAGGTGGCAGTATCGTGATACATGTATGGGTTTTTTAAGACGCTGTTCAAAAGCTGCCACAAGTGCCCTGTTTTTTGCTGTTGCCCCCTGAAAAAGAATGGTGTCGCCGATTTTTGCCTCTGTCGCCACCTTGGTCATGTAGTTGTCTCTGACTGAATGCAGTGCCGATGC
>JADFYT010000303.1 GCA_015232935.1 Desulfamplus sp. | reverse complement strand
ATATAACGGGCACAGGGCATTTGAATCATGATAAATAAATTAATTGGCATTGAAGAGCGTTTCATTAAACTTGAGCAGCTTTTGAGTGACCCTGCAGTCATCGTTGATCAGGTAAAATACCAGAAATACCTCAAGGAACATGGCGAATTAAGCAAGATTGTATTGGCCTTTAGAGAGCATAAAGCTCTTTTGCTGGAAATTGCCGAGACAAAGGAGCTTTTAAAAGACAGCGATTCTGATATCAGGGAGATGGCAAAAGATGAGCTCGAATCGCTTGAACAGAAAATAGAGAAGCTCGAATCTGAATTGAAGCTGCTATTGATGCCTAAAGACCCGCGCGATGAGAAGAATGTCATTCTTGAAATAAGGGCAGGAACTGGAGGTGAGGAGGCAGGGCTTTTTGCTGCGGATCTGTTCAGAATGTACTCAAGATATGCTGAGTCAAAAGGATGGGCTGTTGATATTATTGAAAGCAACGAATCCTCAGCCGGAGGTTTTAAAGAGGTGGTCTCCATGATAAGGGGAAAGGGGGCTTTTAACAGCTTCAAGTATGAAAGTGGCACTCACAGGGTGCAAAGAGTTCCTGAAACAGAAGCCCAGGGCAGGGTTCACACTTCGGCGGTTACTGTAGCTGTTCTTCCTGAGGCCGAAGATGTTGAACTTGATCTTAACCAGGCTGATATCAAAGTGGATGTTTTCCGTTCATCAGGTCCTGGAGGACAGTCTGTCAATACAACAGAGTCAGCGGTTCGTGTGACACATCTTCCAACCGGTATTGTTGCAACTTGTCAGGATGAAAAATCACAGATCAAGAACAGGATACAGGCTACAAAGGTTTTAAAAGCCCGCATACTTGACGCGATGGTCCGTGAACAGGATGAGAAACGGGCTGCCCAGCGTAAAGATCAGGTTGGTTCCGGCGACAGGAGCGGTCGTATCCGCACATACAATTTCCCGCAGGGACGAATGACTGATCATCGCATAGGGCTGACGCTTTACCGTCTTGAGAGTATAATGTCCGGTGATATTCAGGAGATTGTTGATGAACTAAAAACCTATTATCAGGCTGTGGCTTTAAAAGAAGCTCAATAAGGGAGTCAGTAGAATCTTTGTGGACAATTCTTAAGCTACTTTCCTGGTCAGAGGGCTATTTTAAATCCTTTGATATTGACAGCCCAAGGCTTACTGCTGAAATCCTTCTTTGTCATGTCTTGAATATCCGCAGGCTTGATCTTTATCTCCAGTTTGATCGACCACTTAGCAAGAGCGAACTTGCCTCATATAAATCCCTCATTAAAAGAAGAGCAAAAAAAGAGCCTGTAGCTTACATTACCGGTGTTAAAGGTTTTTGGGATTGTCAATTTCTTGTCACTCCTGATGTGCTTATTCCAAGGCCGGACACCGAAACCCTTTTGGAAACGGCTCTTGCTATGATCGAACACAAGAAAAAAAACATGAAAGAGATGAATGAAGTTCAAGATACAGGGTGTGAATTGATCTCCATGGATGACCATTCAGATATTACCGGAGAGCAAAAAATCAAGGTGCTTGAGCTTGGTACGGGCTCCGGTGCCATTGTCATTTCTCTTGCTCTGGCAAATCCGGACGTTCTTTTTTACGCAACAGATATATCTTTTGATGCTATTATAGTTGCTATTAAAAACAGTATTAACATTTCACCGTCAAATAATGTTTCAGCCTCAAAGAGAGCGTCAATATCGGATAGGATTCCATTAACCGGCTGTTCATTGGAGCTTGAATCTTTAAAAACAGAAGTTTCAGGTGAAGGGTTGGCAAACCTCTTTTTTTTAACAGGATCATGGTTTTCTCCAATCCGGCAGGGAACAAGGTTTGATATTATTGTTTCCAATCCTCCATATATACCTACAAGTGATATTGAAAATCTCCAGCAGGAAGTGCGTGACTACGAACCTTTCCTGGCGTTGGACGGCGGGCAGGATGGCCTCTCCTGCCTTAAAGAAATCATGCGGTATGCACCTGACTATCTCAAACCGGATGGAGTTCTGCTTATGGAGATGGGATTTGATCAAAAGCAGAAGTTAGAGTGTGAGGCGGCATTTGTTTCAAAATATGACACACCTGTTTTTATAGAGGATTATGCGGGGCATCACCGCGTTGTTTCTTTGCACAGGAAAATAAAAAACATTGAAAATAAAAATGAAATTTGATAGATGTCCTAAGATTTTTTGATTGTGATGATATCATTTCTTATCAGAATAGTGTCACAATGCCTCTTTCTCCAGGTGGAGGCACAGTGGTTCTTTTTTTTGTAAGTAAGGTTGATATCAAGTTATGTGAGATTATCTCTCACACTCCTTGATCTGGTTTCCAGGTGCCTTGTTTTTTGGAGAAAAAGTTGATTTTGTTTGTGCTGTTGCCGCTATTTTTGCATTCACCCCATTTTCAGCTTTATACCAAATAAAAAACTTTTCTTGCTTAAAACAAGATTTCTTTGTTTCGAGGTTGTTTGAAAAACGGGTCAGATACCAGAGGAGACGGGAGTGGCGGAAAAACCTTTAATTATTTTATGGAGAAAAAATGGCATACGTATCGATGAGGCAGCTTCTTGAAGCAGGAGTTCATTTTGGTCATCAGACCAGACGCTGGAATCCAAAAATGAAAAAATATATTTTTGGTGCAAGAAATGGAATTTACATTGTTGATCTTCAGCAGACAGTAAAAATGTTCAGGGATGCCTATGATTTTATTGTGGATGTAGCCTCCCAGGGCAAAAGCGTCCTTTTTGTGGGAACAAAAAAACAGGCCAGGGAATCAATTTATGAGGAGGCAAACCGTGCTGAGACCTATTATGTTCAAAACAGATGGCTTGGAGGAATGCTTACAAATTTTCAGACCATCAAGAAAAATATCAGCAGGTTCGAATACCTCAACACTATAGAAAACGATGGAACTATTGAGGATTATCCCAAAAAAGAGCGGGCTCAGATGCTCAAGGAGAAAACCAAACTGGAGTCTGATATAGGCGGTATAAGCAAAATGAAAAGCCTGCCAGGAGCTATTTTCATAGTTGATCCAAAAAATGAAGCCATAGCAGTCAGTGAAGGAAAGCGTCTTGGCATTCCAATTGTTGCTGTGGTTGATACTAACTGTGATCCGGATGATATTGATTATGTGATTCCCGGAAACGATGATGCCATTCGTTCAATTCGCCTGTTTACATCAAAAATTGCTGATGCCTATATTGAGGGCAGAGAAAAGTATGAAGAGAGACGTCAGGCAGGTTCAGACAAAAACGAGTTTATAGAAGAGGATCAAAAACCTGAC
>JADFYT010000302.1 GCA_015232935.1 Desulfamplus sp. | reverse complement strand
GAAAAAATATAAAAATCTTTTCAATTCCATAAACGATGGAATGTGTCTGCATGAGATTATTTATGCTGACAATAAACCTGTTGATTATCGAATATTAGACGTAAACCCAAAATATGAGGAATTGACCGGAATAAAGAAAGATGATGCGATAGGAGCTACTGCTTCTCGTCTTTATGATACAGATAATCCACCATATCTAGATGTCTATCCAAAAGTCGCTGAAACTGGTGAATCTGCTTCGTTTGAAACCTATTTCAAGCCGACGGACAGACATTTTATTATATCTGTTTTTTCGCCTGAAAAGCATCAGTTTGCAACTGTCTTTCAAGACGTAACTCAGCGAAAAAAGTATGAAACACAAATTCAACAAGCCCAGAAAATGGACGCTATCGGAACCTTGGCAGGTGGAATTGCTCATGACTTCAATAATATGCTTGGAGTTATATACGGCAACATATCCTATGGACTAAGTATTTTAAATCCTGATGATGAGTTATACAAAGTCCTTTTAGATGTTCAAGAATCTTCAAAACAAGCTCAAAACCTGACAAATCAGCTCCTGACATTTTCTAAGGGTGGTGCTCCAATAAAAAAGGTTTCAAATATTAATACATTAATAAAACAATCTGCCATATTCTCGACAAGAGGTTCAAAATCAAATTGTCGTTTTGAGCTGTCAAATGATTTATGGCTTTCTGATGTTGATGAAGGGCAGATCAATCAGGTTATAGGAAACCTGATCATCAATGCAAATCAGGCGATGCCAAATGGCGGAATGATAACTATCCGCACGGAAAATGTAAGCCTTGAAAATAACAGCGGCGAAAATAACAGCGGTATAGATCTGCCTGCCGGACGGTATATTAAAGTAGTTGTTGAAGATCAGGGCATTGGTATTTCAAAAAAACATCTGCCAAAAATATTTGAACCATATTACACAACAAAACAAAAGGGAAGCGGTCTTGGCTTAGCAACTTCTTATTCCATTATTAAAAGGCATGGAGGCTACATTACCGTATATTCCGAAGTTGATAAGGGAACGGTTTTTAATATCTATCTGCCCGCATCCTTGCAAGATGTTATTGAAATAAAGGATAAAGAAGAAAATAAACACATTGGCAAAGGCAGGATCCTGATCATGGACGATCAGGAATTGATCTTGAAAATGGCTGGAATAATGCTCAATAAGATGGGATATGAAGTTGTAACTGCTTCTGATGGATCCCTGGCGATAGAGATATTTCGTGAAGCGTATGCAACTCATAACCAATTTGATTTAGTGATTCTTGATATCACTGTCCCTGGCGGAATGGGCGGGGCAGAAACAATACCTGAATTATTGAAAATTGATCCTGATGTCAAAGCCATTGTATCTTCTGGTTACTCCAATGATCCAATCATGGGGAGTTACGCAGATTATGGTTTCTGCGGTGTTTTACCCAAACCATATACTATAGGAGAACTGGCTGAATTGTTGAACAGACTGTTTGATAAAAAAAAGAGTGATTCCTGAGGAGGAGCTATCTGCTGCCAACGCTCCCTGCCCTAAACTGGCATGGCCGTTTTTTTGTACGGCCACCCCGAACCATGAAAATCAGAATCTATTTTCATGGTAAAAGGACAGGGAGTTTCTGACCACTTTGATTCCGGTACCTGAAACTCAGGCCTGTATTGCACCGCCTCAGGTAAAACCCGCACCGGCAGTACAGGTGTAGCAGTGGTCTGCAACATGAACCAGGGTTCCAGGTTCAGGAGCTTCTTTCATTTCAGATACATGAATCCTGCGGCCTGTCATGTAGAGATTTTGTGCCTGATTGAAATCACAGTCATAAAGATAACCATCCCATGATACTGATACCAGAGTCCGGCACATAAGGCCCTGAACAGCCCCTGGATTGAACGCGGATGCAAGTACCTGTATGTAATCATCATAATTGCCGGATTTTACAAGCCATTGGCGAAATCTTCCGGCAGGCACGTTTGCAAAGCTGAAAAACTCATTAAACACAACGCCTCTTTTTTTTTGCAGAATCTCCCTGAATCTCTTTTCAGTCTGTGCCTGTGAGGGTGGAAGGAATGCCCCTGAAGGGTTGGATACCAGGTCAAGTTCCAGCCCTGTACCTTCTTTGCCATATCCGGTATCGTTGAGTTTCTTGAGGGTCTCAAGACTTTTTTGGTAAATGTTATCGCCTCTCTGGGCATTGGTTTGAGACTCGTTCAAGGAGGGAAACGAGGCAACAATTACAGCCCTGTTTTTCTTTAAAAGAGCTATCAGACCGTCTCTTGTTCCGTCACTTAAGACAGAAAGATTGGATCTGAACATGAGTTTTCCGGCAAGAGGAGCAAGTTTTGTGATGAGCATTTCTATGTCGGGATTGAGTTCAGGGGCACCGCCTGTAATATCTATCGTGTCAAAACGGCATCTTTTGGCATATGCTATGACCGCCTCTGCCGTCTGTTTATCCATAATCTCCTTTCTGCCGGGACCCGCGTCAAGATGGCAGTGACGGCATGCCTGGTTGCAGAGCAATCCTGTATTGATCTGAAGCGTTCTGGTCTCCTGCCGCACAATCTTGATGCCGTGCTTAGAAAGAGTCATTGCAAATGGTTCAACAGTTAAGGTTCTATTCATCATAAACTCCGGATTTTGTATGGATCAAGGCTCACAAAGACAGCTTGCCGGCAATCCTTCGCATCTGCATTCCATGTACAAGAGCCGCACCGCCTGATATCGCACTCGCGACATGAACCGCCTCTGTCATTTCAGAAAGGTTTGATCCTTTTTCAAGGCAGGTCTTTGTATATGCCTCTATGCAGTATGGACAATGCACAGCATGGGCAACCGCAAGTGCTATCAGTGCTTTTTCCCGCTCTGTAAGTTCTCCCTCTTCAAAGACAGAACCATAATAATCAAAAAATTTCCTTGCAAGTTCAGGTGCGTCCTTGCCAATCTCTCCAAATCTTGTAAGGTCTTCAGGGTTGTAGTATGAATCCATTATTTATTATCATTCCTTTTTTACTTGTTAATATCGTCTGAACCAGGATTTCCGGGATCAAAGGATAAAGCAGGATTTTTTCATCCCGTAGATTCCTTAATCTTGACCATCCTGATTCAGAATCCACAAAATAACCAGAGTGCAACCAAAGTTGCAAACAGCCTCTGAAATGGTTATAACACAGCTCTGGAATTTAAAAGATTATTCAAATAGTATCCAGTATAGCTTTCCTCACATAAGGCCACCTGCTCGGGAGTACCCTGGGCAATAATCCTGCCGCCACGGCTTCCCCCTTCAGGGCCAAGATCAATAA
>JADFYT010000301.1 GCA_015232935.1 Desulfamplus sp. | reverse complement strand
CATATCAAGTATTACTGGATATCGGCATCGGCTTACAAAGGTTTTGATTTTTTAAAGAAAGATTTAGACAATGTATTAGCAAATATCGGTAAAAACTTTACAATTTCATTCAGCTAACAGGAAATTATTTTTGTCCTACTACTTATCTTTTATTGGTCTTGATATTGACATCCGCTTTCTTGCCTTTGACATCTGTATTCTCATAACTTTCTTCGGCTGTCACACTAAAAATATCATCATATGGCTGATCGTCGACCGGTTTATCATCTATTGACAGTTCGTCAGTTTTGGATGAAACCTGTTTTTTGTTGCCTGAAGATGATATTTTAGCTGTATCTGCATTAAAAATAATGGGGAGACCATTTTCTCCTCCACCCACAATAATGACTTTTGTATTGGGGGATGTTGCAAGTTCGAGGGTTGCCATAATACCCTTCCATTGCAGTAGTTCCGGTGAAAGGCTCTCAGTAACAATCTTCTGGAATTGACGAATACCTATAGCCTCTTTTTCCTTTCTCTCAATCTCTCTTTCGGCCTTTTTGACTCTGAATTCATACTCAAGATACTCCTGCTGCTGTTTGAGTTTTAACTCTATGGCGTTATTGATAAGTTCTGGCAATGCTATATTTTCAACAATAACGTCATCATAGACTATCGGGATTCGGCCAGTCTCCTCAATAACCTCAACAAGCAACTTGTCTTGAATAAGATGCCTTGCAGTAGTGTAGATCTCCTCCGGACGATACTCACCTACTACCTCTCTGACAGATGAAATAATAGAAGGAATAATAATCTTCTCTTCGTAATCCGGCCCAACTCTTTTATGTAATATGGGAGTCTGCCCTTTTGCGACATGATACCTCAGGGATACAACAACTTCAATTGTGAGGCCATTCTGGCTCAATACGTTGACCGTCTGCTTTCTCTCCTTGATTCTGACATCATAAACATACATCTTGTTCCACGGAGCGATAATATTAAGCCCTTCATCATAAACTTTGTCTGTCACGGTACCAGCATCAAAAAAACGTCTGAAAAGCACCCCTGCATGGCCAGGATAGACCGTTATAAAAATAAGGTCAGCCAGATAGACCAAAAAAAACAGAACAATCAGTGAACCTATTATTATCATTACTGAATTATTTTTTATTTTTTCCCAGAAACGCATTTTTTCATCCCAAGCAATTTAAATCATTTGTCAAAACAGCATTAAATTCTATTTTATATCACTTAAGCTGTTGCCTCTCCAGAAAGTATCAAGGCATTTTTCAATACAAAGCACCTCTATCTCTTTGCAATCCTGATCTGTCTCATGATCTGAAAAATCCTCACCGTTACAAAAAGAATACGAAAGCGGGCAGTCCTGCACACAAAGCATAAAGTATCCAAGGCTCGGGGCTGATTTCAGATTCTCCCTTGCTGTTCTCAATATTTCGTATTCATATTTTTTACGACAATTTTCAAGTCTCAACATATAATTGGGTGTCTCAAAATAACATTTAAGACGATTATCGACAACTGCAATAAGAAGATCTTTTAATTCTGACTGCTCCCCTTGCTTTATTAGCTTATATTTTTCCACAATCGCATCATACTCGATAGATATCAGTGATTTATCATAATATCCCATTGAACCTGGACTTAGCACAACCAAAATAAAGGATATAAGAAATACGAGATACCTCAAGTATCTTTTTTTATTTTTTTTATTCATCAACACCAATACCGTTTCTAAATAGAAATAGAATATATTCAGGTTCACGCAAGTAATGAGATAAACACAATGAAAATCTTAAGTTGATTTACTACACTTCCTCTAAAAATTTCAAGGACAGATTCGCCTGACACATATTTTGGCTACAAATATCATTCTTGACTTTTTCCCCTTGGAACGTTAATTCTGTTTATAATAAATTTATAAATGGGCATATAAAACAAATTTCCCCAATTTCCCAACTCAATGGAGTGCGTTACAGATGTATCCATATTTTCCGGCCAATCAAGAAAATAATAGCATATTATCACCAGATAATGAGGAGCATCCTTTATTTCTGATCTCGGGTCCATGCGTTATCGAAGACGATTTAACCACCTTCAACATCGCATCACGATTGAAGCAGATAGCGTCAAAACTTAATATACCATTAGTCTTCAAAGCATCTTTTGACAAAGCCAACAGATCATCTATAGACTCCTTTCGAGGCCCAGGATTGGAAAAAGGGATAGCCATACTCAAGCATATCAAGGAATCCTTGAACCTGAAGATCATATCCGATATTCACTACCCAGAACAGGCTGTTCAGGTAGCAGATGTCCTTGATATAATACAGATACCAGCATTTCTTTGCAGGCAGACTGACCTGATCTGTGCGGCAGCCAGAACAGGCAAGCCACTCAATATCAAAAAAGGTCAATTTTTATCGCCTTTCGAATGTTCAAACATAATTCAGAAAGCAAGAACCTGCGGCTGTTCAGATATCAGCATCACAGAAAGAGGCTCTACTTTTGGCTATAATAATCTTGTTGTTGATTTTCGGTCAATTCAGATCATACAGGAGATGGGAGTATCGGTTATTTTTGACGCAACCCACAGTGTTCAGCTCCCGGGAGGTGCGGGAACCGCATCGTCAGGAGAGAGCCGGTTTGCCCCATGTCTGGCAAGAGCTGCGGTCGCCGCGGGAGCAGATGGCATATTCATCGAGACTCATCCTGACCCTTCAAAAGCACTATGTGATGGATCCAACTCGATTTTGCTTGACAGTATGCCCTCTTTGCTTTCCAAACTTGTTAAAATAAGGGAAGCCCTGTAGCATGACAAGGAAAAGAAAGACTTTGAAGCTTGTTGAAAAAAACATCAGATCAGCACAACACACTTATCTTAAGATGCCCGGACATAAGCAGCTTTGCTGCAATTATTGCTGGGTGGAAATTCCTGCACAAGGAGACTGGAGTAATTTATGAAAGCCAGACTTGCCGCAATAAAACTTCTCCTCCTTGATGTTGACGGAGTATTGACCGATGGAAAAATAACATACACAGACTCTGGTGAGGAGATAAAAAGTTTTTGTTCAAAAGATGGATTTGGCCTAAGGCTCCTTATGGACTCAGGCGTCAAGGTGGGTATTGTAACCGGAAGAGCTTCTAACGGGGCATTGGCTGCAAGATGCACAAATCTGGGCATTCATCTTGTATCGCATGGAACAAAAAACAAAGCAGATGCTTTAAGTCAGATACTCACAAGTCAGCAAGTTGATCGATCCGAGGTGGCTTTTGCTGGAGATGACCTTCCTGATATTCCCGCGATGCAAATGTG
>JADFYT010000300.1 GCA_015232935.1 Desulfamplus sp. | reverse complement strand
CACTATTTGATGAAAACAAATTTAAACATATCTTTCAAACTATCGAAGACTTTGCAAAGTACAATATTTATAAAAAAAAGGATCAGCCAGATTATGTTTATCCTGTAACCCATTCATTAGTTCAAACTGTAATGGCAGCATCAAAAGGGGTTCCAGCAACAACCAGAGAAGCGGAAACAGGCATAAAATGCCCTGTTTGCGGAGAGTTTGAGATTCTTCATGAAATTTCAGGAAAAGATTATCAGCCGAGCGAATATAAAAAAATATCTGAAAGATTCTGGAAAAGCATATCAAAGAGCCGCGGAGAGGCAACAGTAAAGGAAGGGGAACAGCTTTGCAGTATATGTGCAATCAAGCGTTTAGCTCCTCATGCGATTAAAGAGTCAAAGAAAGATCACATACTTGGTGCTGTCTTTGAAAATGGAAAATTTCCATCAACTACGGAAATGGCTACTGTTGAATTAAGAGATAAACTCAGGGCAAAAGGAGAGCTCCCACCATTATCGCCTACTGGAAAAATGAGTAAAAAAGAGGAAGATTGGATCGACAAACTCCATGAAGAGTCTGATGATCGGCTTAAAGAAGAGGACAAATACTACGCCATCTTAATGATGGACGGCGATAGAATGGGCGATCTTGTCAATGGCAAGACAGTTTCGGCTAAATGGAGAGATGTTTTACACCCTGAGTTGGTTAAAAGATATGATGAAGGAATACTTAAAGCCAACGAAGATTTATGGAAAAATGCAGTTATCCAAAGAGAAGAAAATGCCAAAAGCAACGATCGCAAAGATGAACAACCAAGAGGTTATCTGAATGAGCAGAGAATCATATCGCCAGCTCTTCACTCTGCTTTGTCTGAATCACTCGGAGCTTTTTCGCTTCATGCAGTGCCTCGTATCATAAATAATTGTCAAGGCAAGCTGATATATGCAGGTGGTGATGATGTCGCAGCCGTCCTGCCTCTTTCCCGTGCATTTGAGGCAGCAGCAAAAATCCAAAAAGCCTATAATACCAAATTTGCCACTATAGATGAAAAGGGTGTTAGAGAGCTGGAAGATATAACTGACGGAAAAAATCCTGTAATCCTTTTGCCCGGAACAGGTGAGGATATATCAATTTCTGGTGCAATAGTTATTCTTCACCACAAACAGCCTTTAAGAGGTGCATTGGAAGAGGCTCATCACCTTCTTGACAGTGTGGCAAAGAGTAAAAAAGGGAGAAATGCTGTAGCAGTCCGCCTGAAAAAGAGATCAGGTCAGACAAGAGACTTTGCTGCAAAATGGAACGCTGAAAATCATTATTATTCTGGTTTAGATGATGATGGCATTAAAGGCAAAAGCAATCTGATTGTTAATTCGTTTGCTCAGGTTCAGGAGGCTTATGATCAAGAGTATCTGAGCAGTTCTCTTATCTACAGGCTTAAGGAGCTTGAGGTCATGGTCAACTCTGTAATGAACGATGGCAAAACAGAGCCTGTTTTTTTAAATTCAAAGGATAAAAATCCAAAACCGTCACAAGATCAGATTGATCAGATTATCAGGATATTTGCCCGTGAGATTCTCCATTCTGACAATATTGCAAAGAAGCACCCGGGTAAAACTAAAGATATAGAGAGGTTGCGAGAAAGAATCGCAAGAAGGCTTGCTGCCCACATTGCGGGTATAACAATATCACGGGGCAAATCATTAGATGATAACGGTAAAGAAGAACTGATGTGGATATATGACGGAGAAGTTCCTGTTATTGCAAGGTATCTCAGCAGAGGAGGTGCAGCATAATGAAGAAAAAGAGCAAAAGCAAAAACATGACCGGCACAGATAGAGTTATTGATAATCAGAAGAGTGAAAAGATGAACTCCGATAAGTACGGACAAAATAGCGGCAAGGCCATAAAATGGTATGAGTTTCATCCATCTGACACGCTTTTCCTTCGTGGCTCAGAGCCAATGGTAAGTGGTACAAGCTACGAAACAATCCAGATTTTTCCGCCTCCGGTATCAGTAATTTCAGGTGCAATAAGAACCGCTGTGCTGGCACAAAACCGTATTTCAATAGCCCGCTATAAAAAGGGAGATCCAGTTGAAGATCTGATTGGAAAACATGGCGAGTATGGAAAAAATCTGCCGTTTAACGTTGTCGGGCCATTACTGAAATTTGGTGATGCCTATTTTGTACCGGCACCTTATACGTGGTTTATTGATGAAGACAAATCAGAAGACAATGATAAATCCAGACAAAAGCAATCCAAGAAAAATAATGGAGAAAGCAAGGATGACAAGCAAAAAAAAATAACGGTTTTTGAAGCAAATCATCTTGATAATCAGATTGTCAACTCATTAGGGATTAAATCCTCTTCTCATATTACCGGATGGGTAAAGCATCGTTATGAGGTCAAAACAGTTGGAGGAAGCTGGGTATCGTTAATAGAGGTACTCAAGAAAAATACAGATGCAGCCGGAAAAAGAATTTTTAAGGATGGAATAACAATTTTTGGTTCCGGCAGCGACCGTGGAAAAGCCTTTGGCATTGAAGAACGAATTGGCATTGAAATTGATAAAGACAGAAGTGTTATGGAAAGTCAGCTTTACATGTCCCGCCATATACGCTTGAAGCCTGATTTTTCCATTGTATGGGGTGTTGATAGAGAGTGTGGCCTTGCTGATCAAGGGGTTATCTCGATCGGTGGAGAGCAGAGATTTGGCAGATATGCTGTAATTGACTCTGATTTGACTCTGCCTGAATCAGGCAGCCGGTTTCTTGCTCTTTCTCCTGTTGAGGCAAGCAAGACAAACGCCGAATCGTTGATAGCATCCGGTAAAATTGTTTACCGGGGCGGATGGGACCTTGCCAGGCAGTTTCATAAGGATATGAAAGGATATTATCCTGCCGGTTCAGTTTTTAAAACACCTGTGGATTCAGGATGCATCCCATTTTAACTGATTTGAATTATTCAATATATCAGGCAATATACAATCTGATACAAAAATAGATAAACACATTTTATATAGAGGATATTATCATGTACAGACAAGAAAATTCCACCATCATGTCTCTTTACGCTATCTCTCCTGTTCATGCAGGTTCAGGCTCTTCAATGGGTATTGTAGATTTACCAATTCAAAGAGAGAGGCACACAAACTGGCCTCATATTCAGTCATCAGGTGTTAAAGGTGCTATGCGTCATCATTTTGATAAATTTAAAGATAATATCAACAAGCCTGACGAAAAAGGACAGCTTGAAAAAATAACGGAAAAAATTTTTTTTTTTTTTGATTATGGAAACGATGGAAGCCTTCCCGGAGCTATTGCTGTATCTGATGCCAAAATTATCGCCTTTCC
>JADFYT010000002.1 GCA_015232935.1 Desulfamplus sp. | reverse complement strand
GTTGAGTTTTTCTCTTCTGAAAAACAGATGAAACCTGTTGGCATGTTTCATTTGCTGGTTTGCACTTTCTTTAACCTCATTCCCGTTTTTAGGGAATTTTCTCAAAAAAAGTCTAAACTACTTTTAAGATGATATGAAACATGCCCACCTGTTGAATAAAAACCTGTTAATCATAAAAAATAGCAAAAAAGATGCCACAACCCTGAATTTGCCAATACATGTGTATGAAGTACCATTTTACCTGCAATGGGCATGATTATTGTTAACTGTTATTAGAAGCTTCAAATCTGAACAGGGACAAAATTTGTAAATTTTTTGGCATTTTTGAGTAGATAACGTCAAAACCTGTAATTGAACGCTGGTGTAGCAAAAGAGTGTGATCAAAGGGAAAAGGCAGCCTGATTAAATCGGACAGACTCTAAATTTCATACTTGATATTCGGCATCATTGATATCACCTCAAAAGCAGTTGACACTTTTTTTGAGGGAATCTCCAAAAAAATGAGGTTGCGACAACAATAAGCTCCACCTCGAGCAGTGTTATTAGAACTATTGTGTTTTAAAATAGTTTCAGTTAAATTAATGGACGGGTATTCTATGGACAGATACTTCTTTTTATCTCTTTAAAAAACGTTAACACAGGAATTTAAGAAAACATTATGCATTATGAAGGAAATATTATAAGACCACCAAGTGAAGCAAACAGTATTCTGTTACAGGTTACGGTCGGATGCTCTCACAACAAATGCACTTTTTGCGGGGCATACAAGGGAGAACGTTTTACCATAAAAAAAGATCCCGTGATTTTTGAGGATATTGAGTTTGCGGCAAAATACTGCAAACGCCAGACAAGGCTTTTTATCTGTGACGGAGATGCTCTTATAATCCCGCAAA
Organism: Desulfamplus sp.; assembly: GCA_015232935.1. GTDB lineage: Bacteria > Desulfobacterota > Desulfobacteria > Desulfobacterales > Desulfobacteraceae > Desulfamplus. The sequence goes on along the minus strand of JADFYT010000002.1, from coordinate 43,533 downwards.
AAAGGCTTGTGCCGATTCTTGAGAGGATAAACGAACGACTGCCCTGGATTGAGCGGATCGGGCTTTATGCAAACACAAAGAGCATCAAGATGAAAACGCTGGATGAACTCAAAGAGCTGCGAAAACTTGGAGTCAAGATTGCCTACATGGGGCTTGAAACAGGTGATGACGTAACTTTGAGGCGTGTAGACAAAGGAGCTGACTCTATCAAAATGGTTGAGATGGGCAAAAAGATAAGAAGTGCGGGGATCAAACTTTCGATTACAGTTCTTCTTGGACTTGCGGGCAGAGAACGATCAAATATCCATGCAACAGAGACAGGAAGGGTGCTCTCCGCCATAGATCCTGAATATGTCGGGGCATTAAGCCTGATGCTGATACCAGGAACCAGGATGCACACCGAATACCAGAATGGAGACTTCGAGCTTATCACGCCTGATGAGATGCTCACCGAACTTGGAACCATGATTGCAACAACGAATCTGACATCTGGTCTTTTTCATGCCAACCACGCATCAAACTACCTGCCAATCAGGGCAAATCTTCCACAGGACAAGGAGAAAACCCTTGCTCTGATCGCTCAGGCATTGCAAGGTAAGGTTCGACTCAGACCCGAGCATATGAGAGCACTTTAAACTCCTTAAGGACACTGTAACAAGGCATTTTTGCCATGAATATATTTAAAAAAAAGATTATTGCAAGCTCTCTTATTGCGTTTCTTGTTACATATACAATATACAATCAAATTGACAGCCAGACCAACAGGGTGAAAGTCGTATATACAGACTGGTTTCCATATACATATGAGAAAAATGGAGAGGCTCTTGGATTTGAGATAGAGATATTCAAGGCAGTTCTTAAAAAGATGAACATGGAGGCAGAATTTGCAAAATATCCATGGAAAAGATGTTTGAGCAATCTTGAATATGGCCAGGCAGATGTTCTTGTATCTCTTTTGAAAACCCCTGAAAGAGAAAAGTACGCCTATTTTCCAGATACCTATATAAGTGTTTCAAAAACCGTTTTTTTTACAAAAACAGATACTGATATTAACTTCAACGGATCTTATCAGGATTTAAAGGGCTACAGCATAGGAGTCATTGCAGGATTCAGTTACGGTGAAGTTTTTGATAAGGCGGATTACCTTACAAAAGACCTTGCCCATAATCCTCAGATGCTCATCAGAAAACTTATGAGCGGAAGGCATGAACTGGCGGCTGAAAATCAGGCTGTTATAACCGGATATGCGTCACAAATGGGAGTAAAAGATAAAATCAGATTCCTTGTCCCCCCGATTCATACCCAGAAACTGTATGTGGGTTTTTCAAAAGCCAGTGATGTTAAAAAATTATGTGATGATTTTTCAAAAACACTCTTGGAGTTTAAAAGCACTGAAGAGCATGTAAAAATATTGGAAAAATACGGAATCAACCCTTTAGATATGACAGAAAGCATTAATTAAAACAGATTTTTTATATCAAAAACTATACCAAAATCTAAACAACCGCAAAAACAGGAGACAAAAATGGCTGCTGCCACCAAAGACCTTGAACAACTATGTATTCACACAATAAGAACACTTTCAATAGATGCCATCCAGAAGGCAAATTCCGGACACCCTGGTGCACCAATGGGACTTGCCCCCACTGCATTTGTACTATGGAACAGATATATGAGGCACAACCCTTCAAATCCCGCCTGGGTTGACCGCGACAGATTTGTCCTTTCAGGAGGACACGCCTCCATGCTGCTTTACAGCATGCTCTATCTTGATGGATACGGACTCACGCTTGATGATCTTAAAAATTTCAGGCAATGGGGCAGCCGTACTCCAGGCCATCCTGAGTTTGGCCACACACCAGGGGTTGAGACCACAACAGGCCCTCTTGGTCAGGGAATTGCCAACGCGGTTGGAATGGCTATGGCAGAGCGTCACATGGCATCAAGGTTCAACACAGAGACAAGAGAGCTGATCAATCACTTTACCTATGTAATGTGCGGAGATGGCGATCTGATGGAGGGTGTTGCATCAGAAGCTGTTTCGCTTGCGGGCCATTTAGGGCTTGGAAAACTTGTCTGTCTTTATGATGATAACTCGATCTCCATTGAAGGAAGTACCGCAATTGCATTTACAGAGGATGTAAAAGCAAAATTTGAAGCCATGAACTGGCATGTGGTATCTGTTCCTGACGGAAATGATACAGATGCTATTGCCGCTGCAATTGAAGCTGCACAAAAAGAGACAGACAAACCAACCCTTATCAAGGTCACTACCAAAATTGCCTATGGCAGCCCGCACAAACAGGGTACATGCGGAGCACACGGATCTCCTCTTGGTGCAGATGAGATAAGACTGGTAAAAGAGTTTTACGGAGTACCTGTGGACAAGGATTTTTACGTACCTGATGAGGTGATCAATGAATGTCGCAAAACCGTAAAAAAAGGAGAGGCTCAGGAAGAGGCGTGGCAGGATATTTTTGACGAGTACAAATCAGAATTCCCTGAACTTGCAGCAGCATTTGCGGATGCTGTAAGCGGCTATCTGACGCAAGGTTGGGACAGTGAAATTCCTCTGTTCTCGCCAAAAGACAAACCCATTGCAACCCGGGCCGCCTCCGGAAAAGTACTCAACGCCATCGCGAAAAACCTGCCGGTTCTCATGGGTGGTTCCGCTGATCTTGCCCCGTCCAACAACACGTATCTTTCAGGATTCAGCGACTTTCAAAAAGGTTCTTATGACGGCAGAAATATAAGGTTCGGTGTCAGAGAGCACGCAATGGGTGCGATTATGTCAGGCATGTATCTTCATGGCGGTATCCGCCCCTATGGAGGAACCTTTCTCGTGTTTGCAGATTATGTCAGACCCGCTGTAAGAGTCGCCTCTCTTATGAAACTGCCCCTGATCTATGTATTTACCCATGACAGCGTGGCTGTTGGAGAAGATGGCCCCACCCATCAGCCGGTTGAACATCTGGCGTCTTTAAGGGCCATTCCAGGCCTTAATGTTATCCGCCCGGCCGATGCAAACGAGACAGCAGACGCCTGGAGAATAGCCCTTGCAACTCTTGATACACCTACGGCACTTATATTAAGCCGCCAGAATCTTCCGGTTCTGGAGAAAGATCCCACCGGAAGAGACGGATCTCTGCGTTATGGAGCATATATTCTGAAGGATGCAGATGGTATAAAGACCAGGACAAGTTCCAAAATCGAGGCTGATACCAATAGCGATGAAGGAACCAAAGTCGAGAGTGATGCCAAAGGCGTTGACAAACAAGATATAGACATAATCCTGATTGCCTCGGGCTCTGAAGTTCATCTTTGCGTCAATGCCGCAGTCGAGCTTGAAAAACAGGGAATTCATGCAAGAGTCGTAAGCATGCCAAGCTGGGAGCTGTTTGAAAAAGCCCCTGCACCATATCGCGAAAGAATCCTGCCTGGAGATATCAAAGCAAGGCTTGCCGTGGAAGCCGGTATTACAATGGGATGGGAGCGTTATGTCGGAGATCGCGGCAAGGTTATCGGAATTAACATGTTTGGTGCTTCCGCCCCGGGAGAAAAGGTACTTGAAGAGTATGGCATAAGTACCGCAAATATTGTCGAACAGACAAAAAGTCTTGTTTCAGCCATATAAAATCTCATCACGATAAATCATTTCGTTTGCGGACAGGCTGTTGAAAAAATATTTTGAAAAAAAGCAGTCTGATAAAACAGGGACACGGTATTTTGATTGCGAAGTATTGATTGATGCACCGTGTCCATTCCTGAACTACATTACAAAACAGGAATGGTTGTTATGCGATATATCTTTCTGGGTATTGTTTTTGCCATTCTTGCCGGTATGATCCCCCGCTATTCCGGCAACCATATCTTTGGTTTCGTGCTTGGTCTCTTTTTTGCCCAAATTCTCTCTTTACGAAGACGCGTTGCCTCTTTGGAACGGGCTGCATCAGAAAAAACACAACCTTCTTCCCTGCCTTCAAAGATTCATTCCCGTTCTGATGAGGTCAAACCAGATAAACACGATACTCATTCAAAAGAGCAGGCCTCCCCTTCAAAAGAACACGATACCACTTCAAAAGAATACGATACTTCTGCATTAAAACAGGGCTTTTCTGATCAGCAACAGCTCTTTTTGGATCAGGAAAAGAGTTCTTCTGAACCACAACAAAATGAAAGCCATGGCAGGAGTGAAAATATAACAGATGCAAAATACCAGAAAAAAGATCAGACCAGCTCCAGCCATCTCGAAACGACTTCCAATGATGACAAAGTCACTTCCAGTCATCTCAAAACCATTACTGACTATATAAAAGCCTTTTTCACAACCGGAAACGTGGTCCTTAAAACAGGTATAATAGTTGTTTTTTTTGGCGTCGCTTTCCTGCTCAAGTACGCTGCCCAGCACAATATGTTTCCTGTTGAGCTCAGATTGATAGCTGTTGCGGCAGGTGGACTTGCCATGCTTGTAACTGGCTGGTCAATGAAGAACAAGGTATCCAGAAACTATGGGCTCGTGCTCCAGGGTGGCGGTATCGGGATACTCTATCTTACTATCTTTGCAGCATCAAAGCTGTATCACCTTCTGCCGACTGCCTTCTCTCTTGTAATTATGATAGTGATAGTGGCTTTTTCCGCTGCTCTGGCTGTCATGCAAGATGCCAGATCCCTTGCAGTATCAGGAATTATAGGCGGATTTATCGCTCCAGTGCTTATGTCCACCGGCAGAGGCAGCCATGTGACGCTGTTTTCCTATTATGCCATTCTCAACTGTGGAATTCTTGGGATTGCGTGGTTCAAGGCGTGGAGAGAACTAAACCTTGTCGGATTTGCGTTTACCTTTGTCATATGTTCACTTTGGGGCGGCAAATATTATAAACCTGAATTTTTTTCAACGACAGAACCGTTCCTGATCCTCTTTTTTCTCTTTTATGTCACCATCTCTTTTCTTTTTGCACATCAACAACCCCCTAAACTCAAAGGATTTATTGACGGAACTATAGTCTTTGGCCTTCCTGTAGTTGCCTTTGGGCTGCAAAGCACTATGGTACGACATATGGAGTATGGACTTGCAATAAGTGCACTGGGTCTGGGATTATTTTACATCATTGTGGCCACACTCTTGTGGAACCGCCTTGTGGATGGGATGCGAATGCTCACCGAGGCATTTCTTGCAATGGGCGTTGTTTTTGGAAGCCTTGCCATTCCGCTTGCACTGGATGGCAGATGGACATCAAGTGTCTGGGCACTTGAGGGTGCTGCGATGATCTGGGTAGGAACACGCCAGAATCGCCTGCTCGCCAGACTTTTTGGCATACTTCTCCAGTTGGGTGCGGGTGTCGCGTTTATCTCTGCCGGCCACAACCATCCCTTTTATCTGTCGCACTCTTTGAGCAATCTTTTTTCCCATTACAATTCTGTGCATCAATATTATTCAGGTGCCGTTTCCCATACAATGCATTCATCGGGTATGATCTTTTTCAACCAGATATATATAGGAGCTATATTTATAAGCATTGCCGGCCTTTTTTCATCTTACTATATCCATTCCTACATCTCTGCCAGGAACAATACTGCTTCTTCTAACGTGTCCAAGACCGGTCATAATTGTTCTCAATCTACCGAGATCGTGGGAAAGTCATACATAGAGACAAGACTCAGAAGCTGGGAGTGCTATTTTCACATTCCACTTCTTGTGTGGGGAGTTGCCTGGTGGTTTGGAGGCGGGGCAAATGAAATTGACCACCACTTTACAGCCTTGGATAAATATTACTCTTTGCATAAATATCTCGCATTTCTTCTTTACTGTGCCGTAAGCTGCCAGATTCTATCCGTCATTTCCGTCAGATTGAAGTGGAAGAACCTTCTGGGTGCAATGACGCTCTTTTTGCCCGTGATGATATGCATACTTGCACTGGGACTCTTTGACCTTTACGGCAGCTCCCATCTTTTTGCCAAATGGGGAGCGGTGAGCTGGGTGGTATCTTTTGCGGTTCAGTATGGCCTTTTGTGGCAGTTTGACAAATATCTGAATGAAAAAAATATCGAAAAAAATGAAAACAACAGCAGAAAGAATAAAAACAACAGCAAAAAATTTGCCTATCTTAAAACCGGATTTATTTCTCTGAAACTCAAGCTGATTGCCTGGTCTCATCTTGTGACCATGTGGCTTCTGATATTTATCCTTTCGCATGAGGCAGCATGGGCTGTCAGACAGTTCGTAAATCCATCTGGCCACCCGACTATTCCATATTCCCACCTGATTATATGGTCAAAAATCTGCTGGGGAGTTATACCGGCTCTTTTTATCCTGTTTCTTGTTCGCAAAGGATCTCTTTTAAAATGGCCGGTTGGAAAACACGCGGGATACTATTTCGGGAAAGGCATCACCATTCCGGCATTTTTTTTGATATTGTGGATTCTGTGGAGTAATTTTTATCATGGTGATCCTGTATTTGTGCCATACATTCCTGTCGCAAACCCGCTTGAACTCTCCCAGATATTTGCTCTGACAGTTCTTGCTGGCTGGACGATTGGTCTGCCTTACACCGATAGCGGTGCTAAATCCAAAGATCCATTAAAAGAATCCCCTGATCCATCGAGAGAATCCTCAGCACCATGGAGTAGAACCTCATATTCTGAAAACAAAGAAAAAGAGAAGAAAGATGAAGTCAGGCGAATAATAAGCAAAAAGGTTATCATCCTGACGCTTGCTTTTATCTGGCTTAACTTTGTTACGGGTCGCATTGTCCATTTTTACTTTGATATTCCTTTTGACCTGCGTGATCTTGCCGATTCTGTTATTTTTCAGGCTGCCATATCAATTCTCTGGGGTGTGATGGCTCTTTTTATAACTGCCTTTGCCACAAGAACCGGCAGAAGAAAGATGTGGTTTTGCGGAGCTTTCCTGCTTGGACTGCTTGTATTGAAACTCTTTACTGTTGATCTTTCAGGCATCAGAACCGTTGCAAGGATTATTTCGTTTCTTGCAGTAGGTGGCCTGATGCTGCTTATTGGCTACATCTCTCCCCTTCCGCCTGATGATCAGAAAGGATCAAAATGATGTCGTTGTTCAAAACCATGAGCTTCTCCAGAGCCACGAGATTTTCCGGAACCACAAGATTTTCCAGAGCGGCTTCAATACTTCAAATCATGCTGACGATTATGGCTGCAATAGCAATTACGGAAACCTTTATCATAGTGCCATATGCCAATGCCCAATCCCTTGTTCCGACAGATTTTGCATATGGTTTAAATCTTGATGTAACAGGCAACAGAGCTATCTATAAAATGGAGATTCCCGATGCCGTTTACAAGGAGGTTGTGCATCAGGATCTGGCTGATATCCGTATTTTCAACTCAAATGCAGAGATATTGCCCCATTTTCTGAACCGCAAAGAGATATCCTATTATAAAGAAACCCCGGCTTATAAAGAAAGTTCCGGTCATACTGCTCCTGATCGCCTTCTGCCTGATGATTCCATGACTGATGAGCAGACAGCGAGACCTGACAAAAAGAGTGATCCGCCTTTTTTCCCTCTTTACAACGAAAACAGGACTACAAAAGAAGGTGATTTTTTCATGAGCGTCATACAAAATGACGATGGAACTATTATCCGGGTCAACTCATCAAGAGAGCAAAATGGCTCAGCAAAAACAGATAATGCAGGGCAAGGCCAGGCAAAACCTGACAAATTCTCCAGTCAGAATATCACAGGATACCTTATGGATGTGGGCAGGATAGAACCGTATCCGCATACGCTTGAATTTGAATGGAGCGGAGGAAGTGACCACTTTGTGATCAATGTCAGACTCCAGGGAAGTAATGATCTTGAACACTGGAACTACATAGCAAAAAAAAGCCTTGCAAAACTTCAATTTGCGGGCAACCTGATCTATAAAAACCATATAGCCATTGAAGATACAGAACCCTATAAAAATAATGACCCTGAAAATTATGAATCAGGAGGTGCGGCAATTAAATATCCAGGAAAGTATAGATATCTTCGTATCTCATGGCCTGCATCTGAACAGGATTCAACCAATGGTGCGGTTTTGAGTAAAATTACAGCTATATCAACCGAGTCTGCAAGGAGAGAAAAAAGAAAATGGCGAGAGATTTCCAACGGCAATTTCAGCCCGAACAGCCGGATGGAGATCCTTTTTGACTCTGGCGGTTTTTTCCCGATAGATGCTGTGCAGGTTAAATTTAACCAGAGCAACAGCATTATCAGGGCAACGGTCGAATCTGCTCTGGATCAAGGCAGCAAATGGCAATACAGGTGTGAGGGAGTTTTTTATGCCTTGAAAACAGGAAAAACCACACTTTCAGACAAAAGAACACTTTCAGGAGATTCTGCTCTTTCAGGAGATTCTGCTCTTTCAGGAGACTCTGCTCTTTCAGGAGACTCTGCTCTTTCAGGAGACTCTGTACCAGAAGAGGGAAGCGAACTTGCAAATCCAGTATTTACCTTTCCCGCCACTTCTGACAGACTATGGCGTATTAAAGTAAGTCAGGATGGTGCGGGGCTGGATAGAGCGGCGTATCCGCCAGTATTGAAGCTCGGATTCAGGCCACATGAGATTTTATTCTTGGCCAGAGGCAATCCTCCTTATACTCTTGCGTATGGAAGTGCTAAAGAGTTGAAAAATAGCGGAGATCAGGGCATACCAGATATGATTTTAAAGGCAATCGACAGAAAAGAGATTTCCGGTGCGGCTCATGGAGAGCCAGTTATCCTTGGTGGAGAGGCAGCACTAAAGAGACCACCTCCGCCTCTTCCCTGGAAAAAGTGGCTTCTGTGGAGCGTGCTGATTGCAGGTGTTGGCCTTATTGCCTTTATGGTCTGGAGTCTGGCACGCCAAATGAGAGTCAAAGTCTGAGTTCACTATCTTCAACTTGAGAAAATTCAATGAGCTATGGTTAGAAAAATGAAATCAAGGGTAAAAAATACACCTGACATCATTCAGGATCCAAATCATTCAGAACTGGAATGGCACCTTGGCCCTGATCAGGATATCAACTGGTATGAGGCAAGCGAATGGGTAAAAAAACTGGGACTGGACGAAGGGGGCTGGAGGATGCCGATGCTTTGTGAACTGAAAGATCTGTATGACAAGTCAGTACCAAGTAATTGTAAAATAAAACCGTCATCCTCATCCTGGCTGTGGGTGTGGTCTGGAGAGAAAAGGGATCATCAATATCCAGATAACCGCAAGACAGCATGGGGGTTTGACTTCCGCCACGGACTTGAGTTCTGGGGAGGCTGCAACGAATCTCTCCGCAGCCGGGTTTTTGCGGTACGTTTGCATAAAAACAAAAATGATTTTTAACAAAAATACAGTTAAGGAAGGGATGTAAAAAAAATGGAATGGTTCAAAGGAATTGATCCGGTTGTACAGGCACTTTTAGGCACATGTTTTACATGGGGTGTAACCGCATTGGGAGCCTCTGTAGTTTTCTTTTTTACTACAATCAAAAAAGAGATCTTTAACGGTATGCTCGGGTTTGCCTCGGGCGTAATGATCGCCGCAAGTTTCTGGTCTCTGCTATCACCATCAATATCTATGGCAGAAGAGATCGGAATGATCCCCTGGGTTCCACCCCTGATTGGTTTTCTTTCTGGAGGGCTGTTTTTATGGGTGATTGATAAAACCCTTCCTCATCTTCATTCCGGTATGAAAACCTCTGATGCCGAAGGTGTAAAAACAAGCTGGCAGAGAAGTGTACTGCTGGTACTTGCAATTACACTGCACAACATCCCCGAAGGTCTGGCAGTGGGAGTTGCCTTTGGTGCGGCTGCATCAGGATTTCCGTCTGCCTCACTGGCAGGTGCCATTGCACTGGCTATAGGCATCGGGATACAGAATTTTCCCGAAGGAGCGGCTGTATCTGTCCCCTTAAGAAGAGAGGGGTTCTCCAAAATGAAGGCATTCTGGTATGGTCAGATGTCCGGTATTGTTGAACCTGTTGCGGGTGTTGTTGGTGCCTACGCGGTACTGACCATGCGTCCTATTTTGCCATACGCACTTGCCTTTGCTGCCGGAGCCATGATCTATGTTGTGGTAGAAGAGCTTATTCCGGAAGGCAAGTCAGACAAACACAGTGATGCTGCAACAATAGGTGCCATGATAGGCTTTGCGGTCATGATGACTCTGGATGTTGCTCTGGGATAAACAGGGGAGATGACTTTTACGAGATTGCCGATCTTGATTCAATGGACTCTACAGCCGCCTTTGCCGCCTCCATAACTTCAGGATGGCTTATACGGTTCATCAATCCGGTTATCTGCTTTTTTACAGACTCATCGCCAATCTCCCCCAGTGCGTACAGGATATCTCCTTGAGTTGGAGTATCAGCGATATCGCTAAACCGGCCAAGAAGTTCAGGGGCAATGGTCAAGGCAAGTTCAGGAGATTGTTCCGCAATACTCTCCAGAACAACCATTGCACCCAGCCGAACCGACCAGGTTTCATGGGTAATGAGGGCTGTAAATCCCGGGAACATGGTTTTGCAATCCAGCATCTGACGGGCGATCCACCGGGCTTTTCCCTCTTCAAGTATCGTTTTGAGTGAAGATGTGCTCAAATTTGACAGATCACGGTTGGCGATAATATCTGCAATCTCTTCGGGATTAACAGAACCTGTCCATCTAAAGCCGTTGTCCAGGACAACAGATGGCACTGACATTATGCTGTCCGAGGATGCGAGATCTGCGTGCATGGTTCCATCAATTATGGTCAAGTGGATTTTTTCAAACTCTGCCGCAAGAGGAACAAGGGCACGTATCACACCAGGGCAATGGGGACACTGCCCTGCAACATAGAGCTTGAGTTCAACAGGTACTTCAAGAGTGGAAAGGGCACCACGGATCGCTTCAGATAGTACAGATTGATGTTGTGCAAGAAGATCGTGAACAGGATCAATGACATGTGCAAAATGCTCTTCTGAACCCAAAAAGGTTATATTGATGTTTTTCTCTGAATATCTTTCATGCCACTCAATGGCAGATTTTTTGCTGTTTTCCTCAAAAGAACTCATAATATATTAAATCCTCAACAAGACCAATATGTTGAAATGTAGGTATCCTTCATCTCTTGTCATAAATATCTTACATTTTGTTTTTTTCATGAAGGCCTGGCAGAGCACATCTCGAAGTAAATCAACCCGTTTTCAATGGCATTGGCTGTATTTGAAGCTATTTTATCAACAATTCCGGCATCATTGCTCTCATGCTCTGTGCAGCGTACCCTTACGCTGATATTCCTTCCGTTCTGTTTAGCATGATAAAGCCCTTTGTCAGCAAGAGAGATCATCTGCTCAAAACTCATCCTCATTGGAAAATGATGAAAAAACGGGTAGAAAACAAATCCTATGGATGTAGCTATATTTATAGATCTTCCCTGAGTTATATTGAACGTGGAAGACTCAATGTGGCTTCTTACTATTTCAGCAAATTGAGCCAGATACATCTCATCAGTATCTGTAAGAACAATAATAAACTCTTCGCCCCCTACCCTTGCAACCACATCATCATTTCTGACTTTTTCAGTAAGCCTTGAGCTGAACTGCTTTAAAACCATATCGCCCGAATCATGGCCAAAGTTATCGTTAACCAGCTTGAACTTGTCAATATCAAGCATAAAAATACCATATCCATACTGATCTGATGGTGACCGCTTGTTTTTACCCTGAATTTCAAGCCATTTTTTCTCCATGATTCTGGTATTCTGCGGGGTGAATTCCTCAAACAGGTAGCGCCTGTTTTTAAGACCTGTCAAAGGATCAATTCGTGTCAGAGATTTGAGCTCATGATTTTTTTCCATCAACTGGGCATTGAGAAGCTCTGTGTTCTTTTTTTCCAGATGAAGATTTTTTATAAGCAGGTTGTTATCATAGCGAAGTGCCAAAGATTCACTCAGGTCAGTGTTCATTTTTCTGGCATTAACAGACGACAGCAGGTAAAAAACAATTCCCAGGATTGATATATTGGTGGTTATAGTGGTGTTCAAGCTGTAGATAGCTATAGTCGGGACAAGAAATACAGTACTGGAATATACAAAAAAAACAGGAAGATGGTTGTGGTATGATCCAAGGCTTCCCGCAACCATGCCACCCAGTACAAAATATAAAAATACAGTATATTCAGGCCTTGCGGGATCAACAAGAAATATGGCACAAGAACCAAAAAGAAGGCCTGAGACCAGAAACGAGAAAAAAAGCAGCCGTTTCCAGAAAGTGATATCCTCAGACCTGACACCTCTGCGGTATAGCACAAGTCCTGTATAACGGATAATCACGAAAACAATATTGGCACAAGCCCACACAAAAACCTTGCTGGATGGAATAATTTTCCAAAGTACCGCAGATATAATAAGGCTGTTTATAACAGTGCCAGGCATATTGGATGCAAGATTATTAACAAGAAGGGTTAATTTCTTGTTTTCAATATAATATTTTCGCTGTTCTGACTCTGTCATATTGAGTGTTCCATGCCCTTTGCTATTTTTTATTTACATATCTTTCATTATTTAGTTTGTTTGGATATTATGAACCTGTTTTGCTTCTTTAGTCAACTCTATTGAGATTATAAAAATAATAGACATTTTTACGGTAAATTGCGAGCACGATTGAGCAGACATAAACTTACAATAATTGCATTGATGCTGACTGGCACATCGATTATCATCCTATGCTTCATAACATATATCGATATGCTGCCTCTTCCCGCATCCTTGAGCCATAAGGTTATGATGGCTGACACCATTGCCCAGCCACTGCTGATTGACAGAAATGGAGTCCCGCTCAACACCACCTATGCAACTCACTGGAATCAAAGCGACCATGTTCTTTTGCACGAGATACCCGAGTTGATTCAAAAGATATTTATTCTTTCCGAAGATCGCCGTTTTTATGACCACAATGGAATAGACTGGTCAGCAAGAATCCACGCACTTATGCAGAATATTATGGCATTCAGGGCAGTCAGAGGTGCAAGCACTATAACCGAACAGGTCATCCGAATGATACATCCCAGAAAAAGAACCATCTGGTCAAGGTGGATTGAGGGGTTTGAAGCCTGCAAATTAGAGATGAGCAACTCAAAATCAGACATTCTGGAATTTTACCTCAATCAAGTGCCGTACGCATCAAACAGACGCGGAGTTGTGCAGGCATCACGCTTCTATTTTGATCGAAGCCTTGAGACATTAAGTCCCAAAGAGATTCTGGCTGTTGCCACATTGGTAAGGGCACCTTCGGCATATGATCTTTATAACAATCCTGATGAAATAAACCGCCCGCTTGAAAGACTTGCACAACGGGCAATATCAGCAAAGCTTTTGACAGAGACTCAGTGGATTCAGCTAAAAGAGCTGTCTTTTGATCTGAAACGACCCGATCTTTATGTAGATGCCCCCCACTTTGTACGCCATGTTTACAAAAATCTTCAGGCAGCCCATTTTAGTGACAGGGCCAAGCCTGATATCAGAACTTCTCTTGACGAAATGCTTCAAAACAAAGTCCAGAAAATCCTGGCAACAGCCCTTGAAAATCTTGACAGCCATAACGTGGCTAACGCAGCGGTGCTGATTGCCGAGCATGGCACAGGCGAGATACTGGCCTGGGCGGTAGGTTCTGCCTTTGATGATCAAGGTATGCAATTCAAAAGCGAAAATACCCGATCTGGCACTCAATATATTGATTCGGTCAATACTCCACGTCAGCCAGGTTCTGCCATGAAGCCTTTTTTATACGCACTTGCTCTGGAAAAGGGTTGGAGTGCGGCAATCCTTATTGACGATTCTCCACTGCAAGAGCCTGTAGGGGCTGGAATTCATACATATCACAACTACAGCCGCATCCATTACGGAAACGTTACCCTGAGAAACGCTCTTGGCAACTCTCTTAACATTCCGGCAGTAAAAACAATACGGTTCACAGGGGTTGAAGAGTATCTTGAAAAGCTCAAGCTGCTTGGCATTACAACCCTTGGCCGCCATCCTGATTTCTATGGAGATGGCCTTGCTCTTGGCAATGGAGAGGTCTCTTTGTACGACATGGTACAGGCATACAGCGTACTTGCAAACTCAGGCAGGTTTATTCCCCTTACCCCTTTTTGTGATTTTAAAGGAGAAAATTTTTACGATTCTTCCATCGCTGTTTTTTCAGAAGAGGCGGCATCAATTATCGGGAATATCCTTTCTGATCCGGGCTCCAGACAACTTGAGTTCGGAGAAGGGGATATTCTTAATTTTCCGGTTCAGACCGCTGTTAAAACCGGCACATCAAGCGACTACAAGGATGCCTGGGCAATGGGATATAACAGCCGATATACAGCCGGAGTCTGGATGGGTAATCTTGATGGTTCTGCCACAATTGAACTTACCGGCTCACGAGGCCCTGCTATTGTGCTTAGAAGTCTGTTTGCAGAGTTAAACCGCATGAAAGGCACTGATGAACACATGCCCCTTTATATGAGCCCAAGGCTGACTCAAAAGGATATATGTCTTGCACATATAAAAGAAAGACATTGTGAACATATAAAAGAAAAGCCTTGCATCGCAGAAAAATCTCAATGTGCAATAAAAACAGAATGGTTTGTTTCGGAAAGAGCGTCAAAAATACATATATCCAAATCCTGCGATATGCATGCTTACTGTGATATGGACGGCTCTACAAGCAGCATATCCATGAGTATGGATCCTGAACAACACAATAGCGTTTCAGATACAAAAAAAAATTGTGATACTTACAAAAGTGGAAATCATAAAGATTTCAAAAACATAAAAAACAAGCCGGCGTTTTATTTTATAAATCCTGTTAACGGGCTTGAAGTCGCAATGGATCCAAGGATTCCTGATGAACTTGAGTATATGGAGTTCAAGGTGACCGGAATACCTCCTGACATGCGTTTAAAATGGATGGTTAACGGACAGGAGGTTCTTGACAAAAACGGGTTTAAAAGGTCAAAACCGGAAAATAGAAACCACAGCCTTTCAGAACAGGAAAAACAAGAAAACTCAAGGATAAGCAGATTCAAGTCCAATCATGCCCTTGAATGGAAAATCCAGAGAGGATATCACATGGTTTCCGCAGAATTGATTGATGTCGCGGGAACCGTAAACTCCAAAGAGAGCGTATCTTTTATGGTAAAATGATGTAACATCACAACAGATTTGGAATCCCGTACATCAGACCGCCTGCAAAACTGACTTCTCATCCACAGTAGAATCAAAGGAGTAAAGTCCGGTTTTCAAGGAACTCTATTGCTTTTACGAGGTTTATTTTTACCTTGACAGAAGGGATTGTTAAAAATAGAATGCCTTTTTTACCACGAAAATGCATTCTTGTTTTCATGATTCGGGGTGGCCACACAAAGGCCATGAATGTCTATTCATAAAGGATGATCCTGTTTGGATATCATCCTGTTTTCCTAAATATATATCAAAGACGGTTTTTAAGGATCAGTACATAATGACAGAAGAAAAAATATCAGAAAGAACAAAACCAAAAAATTCTGATGAATATATTGAAAAATTGCGTATGCAACTCAAAGGTAACGCCGAATGTGGAACAACACACTATAACCTTGCCGTAGCCCTGATGGGAAAGCAGGAGTATGACGCCGCAGAGAATGCTCTTCACGATGCTGTTGAATGCAGCCCGTCGCTTGCTGAAGCATATGTGCTACTTGGAGGTATCTGCCTCCAGAGAAATGACCTTGAGGGTTGCCTAAGATACAACAAGTATGCTACAAAAGCAAGAGCAGGCTTTGCAGAGGGTTATGCCAATATTGGTTTTGTGCTTCTTCAGTTGATTGATGGCAAAGATGAAAAAGAGGACGAGGAGAAACTTGACCTTGCCATAAAAAATCTTCGCAAAGCCATTATACATAATGCAAAATTTGTACAGGCATACACAACTCTTGGAAACGCATACCTTATGAAAGGACTGATTGAAGAGTCCATAAAGGCAAACCTGGAAGCTGTTAAGGTTCAACCTGAATTCCCTATTGCCCACAATAATCTGGCAGTAGCATACCTTGAACAAAAAGATTACGACCTGGCAATATTGCATTGTGACAAGGCTGAGTCATTAGGATTCAAGGTCGCCGATGCCATGAAACAAGAGCTTGCCCTGTACAGAAAATAGATGACAAACTCAAGCCCAGCATTTCGATATCATATTTCAGGATTGCCAGGAGTGATTACAGAAGATTCTCCTTTGTGGGAAATGCCCATAACAGGAAAGGGTTCAGACGGAATACTGATCCATGAATATTTTGAACAGGCACAAAAATTCATCCAGTCCGAAAATTACCAGGCATTGCAAGATGGGGTAAGATTTATTCTGAACAGGGAATATCCAATAGCCCCTCTTGATAATCCAGTAAAGTCCCTTGATAATCCAATAGAATTTCTTGATAACAGCCATCTCCTGACGGGCACAACTAATAACGAAAGTCTTGTAATTACAGATATCTCAAAATACTTTCACATAAATCCAATAGTTCTTGACAAAATTGACATCTATCTTGAAAAACATGGTGCTTTTTACCATCCAGCCAGAGTTGAAGTCTCGATTAAAGAGATTGAAGGTTTAGCTGAATATAATGAGCCGCTTACGTTTGTTCTAAATACTGCGATATCTCCCCCCGGACTTGCTCTTGTTAATAACGAATACAATCTTCTGAAACATCTGAACGAACTGGATGAAAACAACTCTCTTCCCACAGTATTCAAGATTGAAACAATGTCATGCAGAGGGATGGGGATCGCTTTTTTTCTGGCTACCTGGTTTGATGGATATAAAGAGTTCCATCTGACAAAAAGCACTGACAATGACGAATCCTGCAACCTTCACCTGTGGAATGGTGATGGCAGCGTTTCAACCATCGCAAGCCCTGCATGCTTTGAAATTTATGAAAAAGCCTCTGAAATCCTCACACACTTTTACAATATTGAAACCTTTGAGCATATTTCCCACTGGCACCATGCGGCAGGTGATTTTATTACCAGGCCAACGGAACAGGGATTTGATGTAAAACTGATTACGGTCAGGAGTTACGATGCTATTGTAGAGACTGATGTCTCCCCAGAAAATTATCATGAGGAGAATAAAAGTGATGGTGGTGGTGGTGGTGATGTTGCTGATGGTAGCACTGAAAATAAAATGAGCAATCATGAGCAAGGAGCCTGTAATGATTCAGGCAGCGACAAAACAGAAGATATGTACAAGGGACTTCTTCTGTTTTTCCTCAATCTTACACTTAGAATGCGTATAGACCGGATTGACGGAACCGGTGACTACTGTATGGTTGATGCCAAAGTCATACCTTTCATGCTAAATGGCTTCTTCAGGGCACTTGAGAAGAAAAAGACAACAACGAACCTGTCAAACAACGCGACCTTGTCAAAAAACATAAAAAAGGCTGAAAAACCTTTTGGTGAACTCTTCAAGCCCTCTTTCAACGATGCATTCAAATCCTATCTAATACAATTCACCCATAAAAATCTATACACTATTCTTCTTGCTATGACAGACGAATTGCACCCTGATAGCCCTGAAACTCATTTTATACGGAAAAAACTTGAATCTCATTCAGAGGCATTATTCCAGTATATTCGTAGCTACATCCCGCATATTTCATAAAATGGGAAAAAAATGCTTTTTTATTGACAATACTTCATAGAAATCTTATAGGAACAGTGATTATTTAAATAATGAACTCTTGGAACACTTACAATGCAACTAAAAGTGGTGTTTTTATAAAAAACCGCGAGAGTCAAGATCAACAATCATTGTCTAAAAACCAATGGTGACCTGACTAAAGGTCATCTTTTAAGATAGATAGCTGTGAAGCATGACTATTGAATGAAGTTGAACCTTGGACATATAGACCACGGAGAAATTTCACCGAGAAAATGTAATTTAACTTTTAACGGAGGTAAGTAAATGGCAAAACATGAAACTCCTTTACTGGATCAGTTGGAATCTGGCCCATGGCCGAGTTTTGTTTCTGATCTGAAGCAACAGGCTGAAGTCAGAGCTAAGAATGAAGCAGGTGTCGAATTCCAAATGCCACAGGATACGGTAGAGGATCTTCTTGGCGTTCTTGAACTTTCTTATAAACATGGAAGAACTCACTGGAAACATGGAGGTATTGTTGGTGTTTTTGGTTACGGCGGTGGCGTAATCGGAAGATACTGCGATCAGCCCAAACTCTTCCCTGGTGTTGAGCATTTCCATACAATGAGAATTGCTCAGCCTTGCGGCAAATACTACAAAACCGACTTTCTCAGAGCATTGACAAAAATCTGGGATATGAGAGGCAGTGGTGTTACCAATATGCATGGTGCCACAGGTGATATCATTCTTCTTGGTACTATCACACCCCAGCTTGAAGAAATTTTTTATGAACTGACACACAATCTGAATCAGGATCTTGGCGGATCAGGCTCAAACCTGCGTACTCCTGCTGACTGTCTTGGTTCTTCAAGATGCCAGTATGCATGCTACGATTCAAATGCACTGTGTCATTTCCTGACCAACAACTATCAAGATGAGCTGCACCGTCCTGCATTCCCTTACAAGTTCAAATTTAAAATGGATGCTTGCCCCAATGGATGCGTAGCTTCAATTGCCCGTTCTGACATGTCTTTTATCGGCACATGGAGAGATGCAATAAAAATTGATCAGGACGCGGTTAATAAATATGTTGAAAATGACGCTGCATATCCTGCAAATGCCGGAGCTCATAAAGGCAGAGACTGGGGTCAGTTTGATATCGAAAAAGAAGTAATTGCCTTGTGCCCCACAAAATGCATGAAATTTGAGAACAAAACCCTTAAGATTGACAACTCTAACTGTACCCGCTGCATGCACTGCATCAACACCATGCCAAGAGCATTGAGAATTGGTGATGATAGAGGATGCTCCATTCTTGTAGGTGCCAAGGCTCCAATCGTTGATGGTGCTCAGATGGGCTCTCTGCTTGTTCCTTTTGTTGAAGTTAATGCTGACAATGACTACGAAGCCATTACAGAAGTTATTGAAAACGTATGGGATTGGTGGATGGAAGAGGGCAAAAACCGCGAGAGACTTGGTGAGCTGATCATGCGTCAGGGATTCCAGAAACTTCTTGAAGTGACAGGAATCAAAGCACAGCCCCAGCATGTGGCATATCCAAGAACTAACCCCTATATCTTCTGGAAAGAGGATGAGGTTACCGGTGGCTGGGAACGTGACGTTGTCGAATACAGAAAACACCATCTGAGATAAGGGAAGGAGAATCACAATGGCATTTGTATCATCTGGTTATAATCCAGAAAAACCGATGGAAAACAGAATCACTGACATCGGCCCGAGAAAATATGATGAGTTTTACCCATCAGTGATTGCAAAAAATAAAGGCAAATGGTCACACCACGAAATACTTGAGCCAGGTGTTATGGTTCATGTTGGAGAGTCTGGTGACGAAGTTTATACAGTAAGAGTTGGTGGTGCCCGTCTGATGAGCACAACACACATCAACGAAATCTGTGACATTGCTGACAAACACTGTGATGGTCATGTTCGCTTTACAACCAGAAACAATATTGAGTTCATGGTTGATTCCAAAGATAAAGTAGAACCACTTAAGAATGATCTCAAGAGCCGCAAGTTCCCGGGTGGAAGCTTCAAGTTTCCGATCGGAGGAACTGGTGCCGGTATCACCAACATAGTTCATACCCAGGGATGGATCCATTGTCACACACCCGCGACAGATGGATCTGGTACTGTAAAAGCTACCATGGACGTTCTGTTTGAAGATTTTCAGAAAATGAGAATGCCAGCCCAGCTTCGTGTCTCCATGGCATGCTGTCTGAATATGTGCGGTGCTGTTCATTGTTCTGATATCGCTATTCTTGGTTATCACAGAAAACCACCAATGATTGACCATGAGTATCTTGACAAGCTGTGCGAAATTCCGCTTGCTATTGCTTCATGTCCAACAGCTGCTATCAAACCTTCTAAAGTGAAATTAGCTGACGGAACAGAGGTTAAGTCTGTTGAGATCAAGAATGAGCGTTGCATGTTCTGTGGTAACTGCTACACCATGTGCCCATCGCTTCCGCTTGCCGATACAGAGGGTGATGGAATTGTTCTTATGGCTGGTGGAAAAGTTTCCAACAGAATCAGCGATCCAAAATTCTCCAAAGTTGTTGTTGCATTTATTCCAAATGAGATGCCAAGATGGCCATCAATGACCGATGCAATTACCAAGATGGTAAATGCCTACGCTAACGGTGCCAACAAATATGAGCGTCTTGGTGACTGGGCAGAGAGAATCGGATGGGAGAAATTTTTTGAGAAATGTGAGCTTGAATTTACCCACCACTTGATTGATGACTTCCGTCAGCAGGCATATATGTCATGGCGTCAGTCAACTCAGTTCAAATTCTAATCCTGTTTAAATAAGTGATATGGATCTGATGAACCGAGATTAATATCAGCCGAAGTGCCTGTTAGAATACACAAAGGCACTTCGGCTATTATGCTTTAAATAAGTGAACAAACCCTATCCTGAAGAGATTGAGGTTTTACGCTATTTTTTAAAAACTAAAAAGGGGAAATAACCATGAGTGAACTTCTCTCCAACAAAGAAGCCGCAACCCAAGCTGTTGTTGATTTTATGACAAAAAAATCAAAAAACAAATCAAAGTTTTACTTTAATGATTTTCAAGATATTTTTCCTGATGATAAACTCAGAGAGATCAAGAAAGTGGTCAATAAAATGGTGACAGATGGAGTTCTTGAATACTGGTCAAGCGGCAGTACTACCATGTACGGGCTTAAAGGTGCTGGAAAACAACACGGTTCTGAGGGCGAAGCTTAAATCTTAATTAAGCCCTTAAACTCCATGCAGTGTAATGATAAAATAATCGCCGGACTCGTAATTGCCGGACTTAAAGGGGGAACCGGCAAAACGGTTATATCCCTTGGGATTGCGGCTGCATGGCGAAATATCGATATTAATATTGCTCCTTTTAAAAAAGGTCCAGATTATATTGATGCCGGCTGGCTTGCACAGGCAGCCGGCAGGCCCTGCTATAACCTTGACACTTTCCTCTGTACACCTGCCCAGGTCAAACAATCCTTTCTAAAAAATTCATCTCTTGCTGACATTGCCATAGTAGAGGGTAATCGTGGCCTTTATGATGGCATTGATACTGATGGCCACACAAGCACTGCTGAAATAGCAAAGCTTTTGAACCTTCCTGTATTGCTTGTTCTTGACTGTACAAAAAGCACCCGAACCATGGCAGCCCTTTTAATGGGGTGCATCCATTTTGATCCCCATGTCCACATAATGGGTGTCATTCTGAATCAGGTAGCTGGAAAACGCCATGAAGACAAGGTAAGAGATAATATTCAGCGATTTTGCAACATACCGGTCTTTGGCTCGGTTCCCAAACTTGGTGCTGACGATTTCCCGGAAAGACACATGGGTCTTGTCCCATCTGCGGAACACCTTCTTGCAAACCAATCTATTGAAGCTGCCGCAAAGGTTGCAAACTCGTGCATTGACCTTAAAGCCTTGTACCAGGCATGCGTCAGATTTTCTGAAGAGCAGCTTTTATTTAAACGAGATAGAGATGAGTCTGCTGCCACAGATAATTCTGATTCTCCTTCCGGCTCTAATGCGTTAGACCTTCGATCCTGTTTGCAAGGCGAGAGTACTGACCAAGCTCCTGTTCCCTGCCAAGCTCCTGTTACTTCCAAAGCCCCTGTCTCGGATAACTATGACAGGCCTGTAATTGGTATTATACGCGATTCGGCCTTTCAGTTCTATTATCCTGACAATCTTGAGATACTTGAAGAAAAAGGGGCGATCCTTAAACTTATCAGCCCTCTTGCTCAAAAGAGTCTGCCTGAGGTAGATGCCATATACATGGGTGGTGGTTTTCCTGAGACCCATGCTGCCCAGCTTGCTGATAACACCACATTCAAAAGTGAATTAAAGGCTCTTGCTCAAAAAGGCTTGCCAATCTATGCTGAATGCGGTGGTCTTATTTTTCTTGGGACAAGCCTTACACTTGATGGCACTGTCTATCCCATGGCCAATATCCTGCCACTTGCTTTCGGACTTTCAAAAAGACCTGTAGGACACGGTTATACTGAGGTTAAAGTGGTCAATGCCAATCCTTTTTTTGAGGTAGGAGAGATCATTCGAGGGCATGAGTTCAGATATTCACATATAACAAATATAGACTATAAAGAAAAAGATATGGCATTTTCCATGATCAGAGGCAAAGGAATTATTGCCAGGAAAGATGGATTCTTTAAAGATAATGTTTTTGGAACCTATACCCATATCCTTGCCTCTTGCACTCAAGCCTGGTCAGATGGCATAATCAAAAAAGCACTTGAATACAAATACCGAAAGCTTTAGGATCTAAACATGACTCAGCAGTCATATTTATAGCAAGATCAATTTTCAGTATCATATCTTTGTAACATACATTTTCCACAAATTGGCTTCATTTTCCCTGCCAAAACTGTCTCTGCCAAAACGGCTTACCTGATCCTCCTTGATTACTACTGCCTTGACGCTCGATTTAATGGTCTCTTCAGAATATCTTCCAAAAATATGTGTGCCTGCCATGATATCTCCCTCTACTTTGACCATTGGAATACCAGGATTTTTCTCCACCCATTCAACCAGAGTATCTTTTTCCTTCAAAAGCTCCTTGATCTGCGTCAAATTTTCTTTTTTCTTCTGTTCTGTATCTGCAATAGTCTGCCTGATTGCCCTGATGCTTTCGTGGCACATGGCAAGTTTACGGCTGGTTTCCGTGCTGTTTTTAACAATACGATCAAGTTCAGACTGCATTTTCTTTATTTTTTCTATATCCTGATTAGTGTCCATAGACGATATAGACGATAAAAGATCCATTCGTTCGTCTTCATAACGTTCTTTAATTGCGGTCAAACGAACAATTTTACCCTCAACATCCTCAATTTCCTGTCGTAGTCTGGATATATTTTCTATAAACATCGCTTCAGACTCTTTTTTCTCTGCAATATCCTGTTGCAGCTTCTTTAAAGATCTTTCAGCGAAAGTATCTGTACCAACCCTGATGGTGCTTGGAGGGGCCTTTTCCATCCCTATCTGTCTCGCGTAAAGACCCATTTTGGATGATATTCTTGAGTATATTATAACCCCTTTGATATTACAGGTGCCACTGCACTCAATGTTTGATTCCACAACCTCTTTTTCCGTTGTTACATCCCCGACACATGAGATTCTGGAGTTCTGAATGAACTTTGCACCAAGAGATCCCTGAGCAGAGATACTTGATTCGTTGACCCCCTGTTCAATGGTCACATTACCCTGTGCTATGATAGTAGCACCATCAACCTCTGTGGCACGGACGTTGTTGGCTCTTACCTTGAATCCATTCTGAATGCACCCCCTGACAGTGACATCTCCGTGATAATCGATATTACCAGTCTCAAAATCCACATCCTTTTCAACAACAAAAGTGTCATAGACATAAATAGTGCCATCTGAAGCAAGCTTGGGATGTCCAGATACAGATGCAATAACCTTTAGTTTGTCTGGCGAAAGAAACGTTCCCTTGCCAGGTTTCAACCTGATGTCGCGGGTAGGCATGACCCTTACAGTATCGTTAAATATATTTTTGCCAACTTTACCCTCAACTGCATTTCTCTTTACAGCCAGAACAGCACCTTTTTCAACCTGGGGAATATTCCCTCTCTCACGAAAATCGATAGTGCCATCCTCACGGATAGTGCCTGCCTTTAAGCGATTTTTTGTAAAGAAATACTGAATAGAGGCGTTCTTTCCCTGTACAGGGGCATTGCCCTCAGCTATTTTAAAGGGTTTTGAATAAAAAATATCAGAATCAATAAATTTCTGAATAAGGTTATTGTCAGCAATACCGTGTATAATATTACGGGACGCAAGAAGTTCCTTTATCTGGCCTATGCTTATCTCCTTATTAAAACCTTTTGTTTTAAAAAGATATGCAGCATTGCCGTCACCCTTGATAATTAGTCTTATTCCAGATGGAAACACTTCAGATTGTGCAAAGTGCTTATGAAGCGAATCACGCGAAGAACCTGGTGCGGCACCTTGAAGCAAGCTACTTTCATCAGCCGGCAAGACATCGGAGTCAAATTCGCCATTTTTATCTTGACCAGAGGAGTCATCACTGCCAGATGAGTGGCGGTTCTGTTCAAGAAGAATGACATCTCTCTGCTGGGATGTAAGCATTCCCGCATCAACCAGGATATCGCCAAGAAGAGTGTATTTTTTCCTGTTTTTAAAAAGTGAGGACTGTTCCTCCAGAGCAAGTTCAAGTATGGATTGTGTAATAAATCCCTTTGCTATCGCAATATTGCCAAACCTGATATCCTTGCCTCGTGCCTTCATTGCCCTGACAAACGCTATCAGCTTTTCACAGTCATTTTGAGAGACAAGGTTCTGGGCAACCAGGTATTCAGGAATAGCGTCATGGCTGTTCTCAAGGTCGGCACATATCCTTACAGCTTTTTCAAGATCGGAGGAAGTAATTAATGCCTGTTTTACAGCAAGCTCTCCTACAGTGAGACCAAGGCCTTTTATTATGTTTATATTTGACATATTTTTTGTGCCTTACTCTGATACTGCCGCATATTTGCAACATGCTTTACCGTGAAAATGTATTCTGATTTTCATGATTCGGGGTATCCCCAAAAAAAACGGCCATGCCAGTTTGATGAACATAAGCGGCTTGGCTGCAATTAGTGTCTGACTCAAATTCCTGAGTACGAACATAAGCAGCTTGGCTGCAATTAATGTCTGACTCAAATTCCTGAGTGATTTAAAAAAACTGCCATTATGCCTGCAACAAGAAAATGGGATTCAATTATAAGTTCCAGATCCATACCAGGAGTAATTTTCCCTTTTTCATGCGATTTTATAACATAAAGTATTGATAACGGGATACAAGCAATGAGCATGCCTGACATTGAGACAAAACCGGACAGGCCAGAAATAAAAAGGGTTGCAAATGCAAGCAGCAACATATTGCGAATCAGTTCAAGACTCTTTTTTTCTCCCAGAATAATTGGAATTGTCTCCTTGCCGGTTATACGATCGCCCTGGATTTCCAGAATTGCAAAAAAGGCTGTACGTGCAAACACAATAGAGGTAGAAAAAACAAACGGAATGATAAACGAGATTCCTGTGAGGGTTGCCAGCAATATCTGGAGTATGGAGGTTCCGGAAGCTGTCATTGTGATACTACCGGAATTTTCCAGCACAACACTTTGTCCGGTAGTTGACAGTGCCGGCAGCAAGGATGTAACAGTTCCCCATGCCGCTGCAATAAGGATGGTCTTTGATCCTGGAATATCCTTTATCCTCGTGATTCGGCGTTCCAGAAAATAGAACGAGGGAAAAAAGTCAGGAAAAATTTTCTGGTTGTAAAGAAGACCAAGCAGACTCATGAAAGAAAGAAGTACAAATGACAATATTCCGGTTGTGTATGACAGGCAAAGGCCAGCCGCACCGCTGATAATTGCCACAACAGCAAGCACCACTTTATTGGAGTCATAAAACTCGGCTCTTTCAGGATTATTGTACTTATCTGATTTGATGGAAAAAAGGTTGTTCAGAATCTGCATGGAAAGAATGTATAACATTGAGATAAAGGCATGAATCAGATTGTGGTCAATTCCCTGGATTTTTGAGCAGGCGTAGGTGAGGCTGCCTGCCCCTGCGGAAAGGATTAAATTACTTCTCAACAAAAAATTTCTGATTCTCCTCATAAAGGCTACTGGAGAATTTTTCCCCTTTTCCAGTTCATTCTCAATAGATCTGAGTGTCTGGTTGATAGTCCAGTTCGGGGTTGAGGCTCCTGCCGTGATGGCAATGGAGTGAGCCCAGGAGATACGTCCCATGTCAAGTTCTGACACATCCTCAATATGTACAGCAAAAGAGGCCTTGTTCGGCCTGTTAGATACAGTTTCTGCGGCAACCTGGGCAAGACGACGGGTGTTACCGCTATCCTTGCCGCCAACGACAACAACAACATCGCTCTCTTTGGCAATTCTTCGTGTCTCTGCCTGCCTCTTTTCTGTTGAGTCGCATATGGTGTCAAATATTTTATAATGTGGATAATGTTGTGATATCCACTCTTTTACCTCATGGTACAGAACCGTATCCTGTGTGGTCTGAGCAACAATGATTGCCTTGTCAAATCCCGGCAGCACGGCAAGCTCCTCAATTGTTGATACAGTGTAGCCACAGCTCTCCTGTCCATAAACTCCAGACCTGTCCTTTCCATCACTGGCACTCCTGCCATTTTCATTACTTGAGCACCTGCTCTTTACATCACTGACACACGCCTGCTGTCCATCATTTCCAATTTTGTCTTTTACATCATTTACAGTCTGGGCATACCCCATAAGCCCCTTGACTTCAGGGTGATCCTGATCTCCGATTATGATAGCCACAAAGCCTTTTGCAGCATGTTTTCTGATGATGGTCTGAACTCGTATTACTCTGGGGCATGTGGCATTGATAACCCTGAACCCCGCATTTTTAAGTGCTTTTTGCTCCTGAGGAGGCACTCCATGGGCACGGATAAGAACTGTTCCCTCACCCTTTTCAGGTATTTTGTTAATGGTTGGAATGCCCTTTTCCTCAAGCATTTGAAGAACCTGAGGGTTGTGAATCAGGGGACCATAGGTACAGATAGGATCGCAGGTCTTGTTGGCAGCGTCCAATACCATATCCACCGCCCTGCGTACCCCCATGCAGAACCCGGCTGTTTTCGCGATGGTAATTTTCATTGTTTTTTATGTGTTACCTGGAAATTGAATAAGGTGGGAATTACAGAGCCATTCTCATGGCACATTGTTGAGCAGTTCAATAATACGTTCAAATTCCTTGCTGTCTTTAAAAAATATCTCAACCCTGCCCTTTTCACCTGTCTTTCTGATGGATACGGGGTAGCTTATTTTACGTGTAAGGTCAGAACAGACGGTTTTGATATAATCCATATCATGAGCGTGTGAACAGTTCTGTCTGGATTCTGACTGAAATTTATTTTTTTTCACAAGATGCTCTGTTGCCCTGACAGAGAGGCTTTTTGCAACTACGATCTGCCAGGTTTTTATCTGCTGTTCCGCACTGCCGGCACCAAGTATGGCACGGGCATGTCCCATTGATATCTCCTCATTTGCAAGGCTTTGCATAACAGGCTCAGGCAATGCCCTGAGTCTGAGAAAATTTGCAATGGTAGATCGGTTTTTTCCAATCTTCTGAGCCACCATCTCCTGGGTATATTGAAATTCACTTATAAGTCTGTGGTAGGCATCTGCCTCTTCCAGAGGGTTAAGGTTAGATCTTTGAACATTTTCAATAATGGAGACTTCGAGCATCTGCTCATCCGTAAGATCCTTGACAATCGCAGGGACATGGTCAAGATTCGCACGCTTTGCGGCACGAAGCCGCCTCTCTCCGGCAATGAGTTCATATCCCCCCTGCTTCTGTTTTCTGACAAGAAGAGGCTGGAGAATACCCTGTTCAATAACTGAGTTTGTAAGCCTTTCAAGCTCCTCTTCTGAAAAAGAGGTTCTGGGCTGAAAGCGGTTGGGTACTATATCATCTGTCCTGCACATGAAAAAACCGCCGGTATTTTCATCCAGAGTATCAAGGTCGGGAATCAGGGCGGATATTCCTCTGCCAAGGCCGGTTCTCCTTCCAGCTCCTGTTTTCGCATTGATGGTCATCTTGTAATCAACTCCTCTGCAAGTGCCAGATAACTCAAGGAGGCAATAGAAGATGGATCATAGGTAATCACAGGCATACCATAACTTGGAGCTTCTCCAAGTTTGATACACCTTGGAATTCTGGTTTTGAAAATCATCTCCTTAAAGTATCCTTCAGCATCCTGAGCAACCTGCCTCGAAAGATTTGTCCTTTTATCAAACATTGTCATGAGTATCCCCTCAATTTTCAATCCGGGATTAAATGACTGCTTGATAAGTTTGATGGTTTTGAGTAACTGGCCGACTCCTTCCAGGGCAAGAAATTCACTTTGCAGAGGTATAACAACAGAATCCGAGGCTGTAAGGGCGTTAAGGGTCAACAGGCTTAAAGATGGAGGACAATCAATAACAAAATAGTCAAAATCCTCATGTACCGTGGCCAGGAGCTTTTTTAGAATTTCCTCCCTTCCCTTGCTTGACATCATCTCCACTTCAAATCCTATAAGCTCAACATTTGAAGGGACAATCATAAGATTCTCCATGGCGGTAGGCTGAATTATATCAACCATCTGAGCCTCTCCTATGAGTCCGTGATACAACGAGTAGTCAAGAGAGGACTTGTTGATTCTTATTGCGGTTGTGGCATTGGCCTGAGGGTCACAATCCACGATCAATGTTTTTTTGTCTTTTTGTGCGAGAGCGGCTGCAAGATTAACAGCGGTAGTAGTTTTGCCGACTCCGCCCTTCTGATTTGCTACACTTATTATTTTTGTCATAAACTTATTACTTTTATAGGAGTTACTGGTAAATATTCACAACGCCTTAGTCAGAATATATCTCTAATTTACCGTGAAAACACATTACGGTTTTCATGCTTGGGGGTGGCCGGCTTCCCATCCGACCATGTTCGTTTAGATCAAAAAAATATCTTTTTAAAAACAGCCTTGCTGCAGAACTCACTTACTTGCTCATTTCAGAATACACCGGGACTGAAGGACGTCGTATATGGATTTTAAAATGGGAATGTTATTTCGGACTCATTCCTAAGGGGTTTGCATACAGATTGAAAGGTATGAATCAAGCATTCTGCCTCCTTAGTTCCAGTGCAACAGCATGGTTGGGGTCAAGTTTAAGTATCTGGTTCAGATACTGCTCTACAATAAAGGGCTTGTTTTTTTCAATATATGCCCTTGCAAGCATAATCTTTACATCAATGAACTCCTGGGTTGTCAAATCCTTGTCAATTTTGGCAACACTGTTAACAGTTTCATAATATTCCAATGCCTTGTCTGGCTCGTTTATCTTTGCATAGAGCCGTGCCGCCCTGAGTTTCAGGTCAACCCGTTCCGGCTGATCACCAATAAGGTCAGCCAGCAGCTGTTTGGCATATCCGTACTCACCATGCTCAATACAGATATTCACCACATTATCCTTGATGGAAAGCGTGTCTTTTGAACTCTTCATCACTCGGGTAAATATACTTACCGCTTCAGAGACCATTCCTCTTTCAATCAGTCTCTCACCGATCTCGACACCCTTGGAAATTATCTGTGAACCCAGAACTCTGGCCTGCTCATAGTAATTGACCGCACTTGCAAGATCATTCCTTTTAAGATAGAAATCGACCAGCAGAAACCTTGATACATCATCCTCCCTGTTAACTGCAACAGCTTTTTGAAGACACTTTTCTGCCATCTTGTCGTTATTGGCTTTATCATAAAGAAGTCCAAGGTTTCTTAAAATTCTGGATGCTTTTGGTCTCTCCTGCAATGCAAGGCGTGTCTCTTCAATTGCACTGTCTATATCTCCGGCCTCTTCAAAATCCCTTGCATTATAAAGGTGAACAGTTGCCTTGTCCGGATTGTTTGCGGAATGAATGACCGTTTTAACCTTTTCCTCCAGGGACTTCATGGTAAGAGGCTTTAGAAGATAGGCATCAATATCGGATTCAGCTACGTTAAGCACAATATCTCTTTCTGCCTCGGCTGTAATCATAATGACAGGCATATCACGAAGATTTTTGGTATTCCTTATATTGTTAAGAAGCGTAATGCCGTTCATTACGGGCATGTTCCAATCTATTACCGCCATGTCAACAGGAACCTCCGCCAGTATTTTAAGGGCTTCACGGCCATTTTCAGCATGACGTATATTGCTGCCGAGACGCAGTTGTTTAAACATATTACGTATGGAAAGCCTCATGCTTTTCATATCATCAACGATAAGAACTGACATAGTGTTTATATCAATCATTGAATCCCTCATACATGGCCAGTAGTTACAAAGTCAGTGAACAGTTTCAACTCATTTTTTATCTCTTCCAGAAGTGAAGGTGTGCGGTTCATGATTCCTTTTTTTACGGTTATCTCCATCTCGGTTGCCTTGATGTTAAGCAGCATTGCATGAACATTTGCAGACGATCCTTTTAAAGCGTGGCTTAGTGCCTTTATAGCCTCTTCATCACCGCTATTTACAGCCTTATCAAGAGAAGCAGCTATGTCATGGGCCTCTTCAATAAAAGCATCAATAATCAATAATACGGTCTCTTCATCATCTCCAAATCTTTTGAGCATGGCCAATCTGTCAAAAACTTGTGGTTCTGACGCTGAGGTTTCACCAGGTTTCTCATCTTTTTCAATTATATCATGATGCTCATCAGGTTCCTGAAAATCATCTGCCGTCTGAAACTCATCTCCAGCACGAGTCCAATCTGTCATTTGGCTCTCGTCTGATACCTTACGATCATTTGATTGATGATGAGTGTAACCTTCAGAAAAGTTCTCGGCACACTCAGAATGTCCATCAAAACCTGAAGCATGGTAAACAGGCCCTGGATATCCAGATTGATTCGGGATACTGGCAGTTAACGCCTTTAGAGATATATATTTGTTTATCACCTGGGCAAGCTGTTGAGGATCAACAGGTTTTGAGATGAAATCATCCATCCCAGCCTCAATACATCTCTCTTTATCACCCTTCATGGCATTGGCAGTCATGGCTACAATGGGGATGTGTATTCCTGCCCTCTCAATTTCCCGAATCTGCCTTGTCGCACTGAATCCATCCATGACAGGCATCTGGCAGTCCATGAAGACAATATCATAATGGGTTGACCGGACTTTGTCCACACCTTCTTTGCCGTTGAACGCCTCATCAGCGTTATACCCGAGCTTTGACAAAAGTGTTTTTGCCACAATCATATTGGTTTCATTGTCTTCCACCACAAGAATTTTTTTAAGGTGTTTCTTGTTTTCCGCGATAGAGTGTCTTGTGATGATAGGCAGATGAATCCCGGTAGAGGGGTTGGCCTGCTGACACATTATTGCTTTAAGGCAGTCATTCAAAAGATCCAGATCCAGAGGCTTGCTGATATATGCTGAAAACCCCAACTCCTCAAACCGTTTTGCATCCCCTTTTTTACCAGTTGCCGTAACAAGGACTAATTTTACATCCTGGAGACAAGGAGTTTCAGTGACCTTTATTCCAAGAGTTTCGGGGTTTATGCTGCCACTCTGGATATCGACAAGAACTACCTTAAAAGGATCTTTCTCTACCCAGGCAGTTACAAGTTTTTCAAGTGCGTCATCAACACTGTCTGTCCCGTCAGTCCTGATATCAAGAGCTATCAGATTTTCCCGAAGAGAGTGACATGCTGCAAGGTCATCCCCGACAATGAGCACTCGCTGGTTCGCAAGATTGCCGGCAAATGACATATTGAAATCCATTTCAGAAATATCCTCAGGTCTCTGTTTGTCAAGCTCTATAGTAAACCAGAATGTGCTGCCTATAAGTTCATCGCTTTCAACGCCTATGGAACCATTCATAAGCTCAACCAGCATTTTGGAGATAGACAGGCCAAGTCCGGTACCTCCGAACTGGCGAGTTGTGGAAGCATCAGCCTGTTGAAAAGCCTCAAACAATCTGCCTATTTTATCAGGAGGAATACCTATACCGGTATCATCAATGGAAAATTTCAGCCGGGCACTGATCTCTGTCTCATCCTCAAGATCAATCCTTATGGTAACGCCGCCGCTTTCGGTAAACTTTATGGCATTTCCAGTCAGATTATTCATTATCTGACGCAACCGTCCAGGGTCACCTTTAAGAAGTCTTGGGACATCAGGTGCCATTGTAAATGCAAAATCAATCCCCTTGTTCTTTGCCTGGATTGCGGGCACGGCATTGATATCCTCCATGGTAACCTGAAGATCAAAACTTCTCTTTTCAAATTCAAGTTTGCCGGCTTCAATCTTTGAAAAGTCAAGAATATCATTAATCAGGGATAGAAGAGAATTGGCACTTGAGAAAACAAGCCCCGCATATTTTTTTTGCTCCTGTGTCAACGGGGTGTCCATAAGAATGTGCATCATGCCGATGATTCCGTTCATCGGAGTCCTGATTTCATGGCTCATGTTGGCCAGAAACTCCCCTTTTGCCTTGATTGCATTCTCTGCTTGGACGGAGTGCTCCATGAACTTGGCCTTTAGCTCCTGAAGCTCAATTTTGAGAGATTCCAGTTCTGATTCGTGCTTGTCATCTTCTTTGCTTTTCATATCTCATCCTGCTGCTTCAAAAAATCATGAAATTCAAGGTCATAAATATAAAGCAAAACAATTGTCAATCCAAATATCATAGGGCCATACAGAAGACCGGTTATTCCAAAATAATTCAGACCCCCAATGATTGAAAAGAATATCAGAAGCGTCCCCATGCCGGCAGAGCCTTTCATGAAAAGAGGGCGGACAACATTATCTATGGTTCCTACCACAAAAACAGACCAGATGGTAAGAAAAAGAGCGTATGGCCATGAACCTGAAAGAAACAGCCAGATAACGGCAGGCCCCCAGATAAGAGAAGTTCCGACAAAGGGTATAAGGGATGCAAAGGCCATCACAGCCCCCCAGAAAAAACCAGGCAGACCGCATATCGCAAACGCAATCCCTCCGGCTGTCCCCTGTGATATTGCCGTCACCAAAGTGCCCAGAAGAGCCGATTTTGCGACAGCTTTTATCTTTTCAATCAAAATCTTCTCATGTGTAGAGGAGAGAGGGCTTAAGTGGAAGATATAGTCAAATATCTTTTTCTGATCCTGAATCACAAAGAAAAAGATAAAGGTCATCAGAAAGAACTTTACAATCACTGAGGATATATTGCTTATAAGGTACTTGCTCTGATTCATCATAAGCTCGCCCGCATAAGATGAAACAGTTACCATCAGGGACTGAAAATCAACGCCTTTAAACAGAGTCCCATCCATCTGCTCACGCAAAAGATTCAATGAGTGAGATATCATGGGAGTCTGGGCAACTCTCTCAATATTTCCATCCGCGATCCA
The DNA here is from genome assembly GCA_015232935.1 of Desulfamplus sp. Taxonomy (GTDB): domain Bacteria; phylum Desulfobacterota; class Desulfobacteria; order Desulfobacterales; family Desulfobacteraceae; genus Desulfamplus. The sequence continues at coordinate 10,429 of JADFYT010000002.1, read as the reverse complement.
CCTGTTTATGGCACTTACCGAAATGATGCCTTGACGTATTACCGCCGAAAAAACCAGAAACAGCGGGACAATAATCACCATGATCAAAAGAACGGATGATATAAATGCCGCAAGGTTTTTGCGGTCATTGCATTTTAATCTGATCCATTCGTATATAGGATGTGTCAGGACTGACAGAATAATGGCAATGATCAAAGGATCCATATAGCCCTGCATCATCTTCCAGCAGAGAAAAAGCGATGCAGTTATAAGGATAAACAGAAAATATTGGGCTATATTGAGCTTGTCATCTACTTTTGATTTCGTGCCATCAAGATCATTGTCTGTTCCGGGCTTTGTACTTTTGCAACTGGCATCTGTTTTTGATTCTGTATTGCTGTTGAGGCTGTTTTCTGCTTCTGTCTCGGTGAGATTAAGGTTTTCATCTGATTTAGCCTCATTATTGTTGTCAGTGTTCAAGATAGTTCTCCTTTTTCAAGAAGTGCCTCCAGAGCAAAAGATGCGTTCAGGCAGGCCAAAGGTATGTCCCATTTTTTTTTATCCCTGATTCCCACAGGATTTGAGCCTGCCCTGATCTCAATGAAAGGAAGGTTGTAAAGAGCTGCTATATGGGCTGATGCAGCCCCCTCCATTGACTCCATGCAAGGACAGTTGAATGCATTGTAAAGCAGGTCAGCATGTTCAGTGGTTGATGTGATGGCTGACACTGTAATAAAATTGCCTGTCATGAGACAGAAAGGATTACTTTGATTCTGATTTGTCCATCTCCGGGAGCTGGCTGAAAAAAAGAAGTCAGTCAAGCCTTTTTCTATAGTTGCACATGATTTCCGGATCATGTTGCTGTCAAATTCAAAATGCCCCTGGCGACTCATCGGGCGGTTCGGGAGAAGATCGAATGGAAGTGGATCATGTGGATAGCTGGAACAAGATGAGGAACAGGATGAGATTTCCCTGTTTACACCAGTATGAATATAGGTTTCAGAGGTTGCCACAGCAATATCCCCCATTTCAAGGCCCGAGTCTTTAAAAAATCCTGCAATGCCGGTCTGGATAATCAGCAGATTATTTAAGTTTGACTTTTTGATGTCAAGCAGAGGATTATTATCTCTATCTTCATCACTCCCTTTTTGATGGCAAGCATACCGCTCCAGATAAACAGTAAGGCCATGTGCTGTATTTATAACTCCAGGGCCTGTTACCACCGAATGAAAATCAGTGTTGCCGATTCTTGCCTTGATTGTTCTTGCTCCTGAAGGAGTCATGCTCTCTGACAATACTGTCGATCGGCTCAAAAGAGGACTGATCTCCATAACAGTAGCAGAAACTACCAGATAAGCCGGATATTTTTCTATGGGTATCTGCATGTCTGGCTCAACTCTAACAGTATAATTATTCGATAGCTGAAACCAGCTAACCTGACCATGTTACACTCCAATAATTAGAGGATAATCAAAGATTTCATTTATTGTTGGCAACTCTGTATAAAATTTTTTCTCTTTTTGAGCATCAATTAACTTTCTTGCTATATCATAAAATAAAATATCTCCGTGCATTTTAAATATTCAAAAACCACACCTGACATTGTAAACTTTAACAAAAGACTAATCCCTCAACGCATCTATGGTCTCCTTGTAATCAGAAGAGTTGAATATGGCTGACCCTGCAACAAATGATGTCGCTCCGGCATCGGCAATCCTGGAAATGGTTTTGGGGCTTACTCCGCCATCTACCTGGATGATTGCCTTTGAATTTCTGTCTTTTATCATGACTGCAAGCGATTTTATCTTCTCAAGGCTTGAAGGGATGAATTTTTGGCCACCGAATCCCGGATTAACACTCATGATCAAAACAAAATCAACCTCTTCAATCACCCATTCAACGGCACTCAAAGGAGTGCCAGGATTCAGGGCAACTCCCGCTTTTACATAATTCTCTTCTGGCTCGACACTGCTTTTGGCACTATCTCCATCATTGTGGCTATTTGCATTGTTATAGCTACCTTCATTATTCTGATTTTCATTTGCACATCTTGCACTCTTAAATGATTTTATGTACTGAATAGTTCTGTGAAGATGAGTACACGCTTCAGCGTGTACAGAGATAAGATCCGCTCCCGCGTTTACAAACTCGGGGATCATAAGATCAGGTTTTTCAATCATCAGATGGACATCTAACGCAAGAGCAGTTGCTTTCTTGCACGCCTCCACGATTATGGGTCCATAAGTTATGTTGGGGACAAAGTGCCCATCCATCACATCAATGTGTATCCAGTCAGCACCGGCACTCTCTACATCTTTGAGTTCCTGACCAAGTTTTGTAAAGTCGGCTGATAATATTGATGGTGCAATGATTCGCATTGTTATTTATTCTCTCCTGTTAAACGGTTTTCCATAAAACTATACTTTGATTTTAATGGATAGATTTCTGTCTTTGAGTTTCTTGTTGCTTTGGCAAGAAACTCAGAAAATGATTTTTGGTTCCAGCTTGTCCAGGCAGGTCAGGGATATAACGATCTTCATTATTGGCGTTGCATAGTTACGGCAAAAAAGCCATCCATTTCAATATGGTCTGGATATGTTCTGAAATATCCTTTTTCTGTCAACGCTCTTTTCAATACGGGATTATGCTCAACTGCGGGTTTATGGACTGTAAAATCAGGTCTTTGCTTTAAAAAGTTTTCCACCACATCCTCATTTTCCCTTGTTTCACATGAACAGACCGCATAAAGAAGGGTGCCGCCAGTTTTTACCAGATCAGCCACACTGAGCAGCATCTTCTCCTGTCTGATTCCAAGGCGTGCGAGGTCTTTTTTTGTACGCTTCCATTTCGCGTCAGGATTTCGTCTTATAACCCCCATTCCCGAGCATGGTGCATCAACAAGCACCCTGTCAAAAAGAATGCCAGAGCCGTCTGCATCCTGATTTATACAAGAAAAATCATTTGAATCAACTTTAAGAATATCAATGCACATGGTCTGAACAATATCAACTCCTAACCGGATCATCTCTTTTTCAAGGCTTGCAAGTTTATGTGGATCAGTGTCACAGGCAACTATGATGCCCTGGTTGTTCATAAGCTGAGCGGCATGGCCTGTCTTTCCTCCAAGACCTGCACACGCATCCAGTATTTTCTGACCAGGAAGAGGATCAAGCATCATGGTTACAAGCTGGGCAGCTTCATCCTGCACCTGAAAACAGCCATCTATAAATTGCCGGCTTTCATGTATTGGCATGGACAGCTTTGTAAAAGAGATTCCGGTCGGGGAATAACGTGTGGCAATTATATGGTCAACACAAGGATCAAGTCCTGAAATCAGGGCATCTCTTTCAGCCTTCAGTGTATTGGTGCGTATCGTGACAGGGGGAACACTGTTAATGGTATCGCACAGCGTCAAGGTCTTGTCAAAACCAAACCTGTCTATCCATCTTCTGACAACCCACAGAGGCATGGATCTGGTTACCGAGATGTTAAGATCAGGTTCTTTTACTGCATCAGGAAACTGTACGTCCCTGAACCCTGCGGACGCTTTTCTGAGTACCGCATTGACAAAACCGGCAACCCCCTGGTGAGAGATCCTTTTTGCCGAATTGACAGCGGTGTTGACCGCAGCCGAGACAGGGATTCTGTCCATGAACGCGATCTGAAACATTGCTATACGAAGTATATAGATAATTTCTGTTTTAAGATTTTCTATTTTTCTGTCTGAAAATGGCCTGATTATCCAGTCAAGATATCCCTGCCACCTCAGAGTTCCGTAAATAATGGCATTGGCAAGGGATCTGTCTAATTTTGAAAGTGTATCAAGCTGTGGGGTGAACTGGTCAAGAATTGTATCAAGAGGCCGTCTTGTCCGACTGTTTTCTGTAAGAATCAAAAGCGAGATGTAGCGGGGGTCTTGTTCCAAAATGGTTTAATCTCCGTGTTTGAATGGCATGACAAATCACGATTGAATCTCCGTGATCTTCAGTAATGACAAACCATGATTGATGACCTCGTAAAAAGTCAATTTGCCAGAATCTGCGTCCAATAAAATCAGAGGATTATTACACAAAAAAATGCTTATTGAAGACTTTTTACGAAACCATCATGATTTATTAATCGAGCAAGTTATAATTATTGGAGTAGATTGCTGACTGGCTACAGAAAACACTCTCCTGTATCAAGGCGGTTGCCCCTAAGATAATCCTCGGAACACAGACATTTGCCCGATGCCCCCTGGAGTTCAAGAATGGCAAGTGATCTGCTGCCGGCAGCCACATGAATCTCGTTGCAGTCGCAGGAGAACACTGTGCCCGCGGGAAGGTCAGCCTTGAGATCCATCGGCTTGACAGACACAACCTTGATCCGCTTGCCATTGAGAAAGGTAAATGCACCTGGCCATGGCGTCATGGCTCTTACATGTGCCGATATCTGTTCAGGCTCTTTGCACCAGTCAATTCTTCCATCCTCTTTTTTAAGCATCGGGGCATAGGTTGCTTTGGAGTGGTCCTGTGGCTGCGGCACTATCTTGTTTTCTACAACAGCATCAAGAGTCCTGACAATAAGATCCGCACCTATCAAAGAGAGCCTGTCATGGAGTGTCTGGCCTGTATCATCATCAGCAACAGAGGTTGTGGCTTTTAGCAGAATATCTCCGGTATCCAGTTTTGTATCCATAATCATGGTGGTAATGCCAGATATTTTATCCATGTTCATAATAGCTGCCTGAATCGGGGAAGAACCTCTGTAGTCAGGCAGAAGTGATGCATGAATATTGATTGGGTAAATAGATGGAATATCAAGAATCTCCCTGCCAAGTTTATGCCCAAAGGCCACAACAACAAAAAAGTCAGGTTTAAGGGCAGCAAGTTTGTCTGTGATCTTCTGACCCTTCATGCTTGCAGGTTGAAACACCTCGAGACCGAGTTCCAAAGCAGCCTGCTTTACAGGTGGTGGCATCATCTTTCTACCGCGGCCTTTGGGTCTGTCTGGCTGAGTGATTACAAGGCTTATATTATATTTGATCTGGCGGTCATCTATACTCTCTTTGTCATTTACACGCCCTCCTGATTGAACAGTACCAACTTTGCGGCAACTATCATCAGATTGAGATTCCCGGGCAGGAACATGCTGTGCCAGAGGTCTGCGCCTTGCCAGAGACTTGAGGGCAGGAACTGAAAAATCAGGAGTTCCCATGAAGATTATATTAAATGGTCTGTTCACGTTTTTTTGCCTTTTGGAGTCAACTATTTTTCAACCTTTTTTTCACTCTTTTTTTATACATGTTCCGCTTTAACATGCTGATTCTATCGATATAGAGGACACCATCAAGGTGATCAATCTCATGCTGCATAATAACGGCCGCAATATCCTCAGCATCAAACTGAACTTTTTTACCATCCATATTCAATCCCCTTACCGTAACTTTACTGAAACGCTTTACATCGGCAGAATAGTCAGGAACACTAAGACATGCCTCGTTTTCCGATATCAAAGAACCCGAGGCCGCGATGATTTCAGGATTTATTATGGCTCTATACTCTTCCATGCTCTCCATGTTGCTTTTCCTGTTAGCAGTCTGAGAAGAACAGCTCTCCTCAGGCTCACCCGGATGGTCATTGTCTGAACTCTCGTTGCCGATTTTTTTTCTCCTGGAACCATCTTTATCTAACTGTGGATGATCATCTTGATCTGAATCATTTGATGAACCAGCAGGGTTTGGTGAACTTGAAGAGCTTGAGCTTGATGAGTCAGAAGCTCTTTCCGCCGCCTGTGCATTTGGATTATAAACAATAATCCGCTTGTCACTTCCTACCTGTGGTGCCGCAAGCCCTACACCCGGAGCATTAAACATGGTCTCCGCCATGTCCTTGATGAGCCGCATGGTCTCTTTGTCTATATTTTCGACCGGCTTTGCCTTGAGAAGCAAAAACGGATCAGGATATTCCAGAATTTTTAATATTGTCATATTTGATTTCATACTTTGTTTTTTTAAAAAATTACTTCAATATTGTTCTTGCAGTTTCAATATCTGAACGAATCTGGTTTGACAACTCTTCAATAGATGCGAACTTTTTTTCGTCTCTGAGACGCTTTATCATATTGACCCTGATTCTTGTACCATAAATATCGGCTGAAAAATCAAGAATATGAACCTCGATAGTAAAAAGATGATCATCAAAGGTCGGACTGTAGCCAATATTGGCAACGCCTTTGAAGTTTCCCTTTGCTGTTTCTACTGTCACCGCATAGACCCCCATCCTGGGGCACAGCTCATCATGAAGTTTTATGTTTGCCGTTGGAAACCCGAGTTTGCTGCCCCCTCTCTCCCTGCCCTTAACAACCTTGCCCCTGATCTGGTAGTGCCTTCCAAGAAACCGTTTTGTCTCATCAACCCGCCCGTCCATTACAAGGTTCCGGATCATGGTGCTGCTGATTCTGTCTTTTTCAGACCCGTCAGTCGCCTCTGGATCATTAACCCAGTCAGGAACAATCACCCTAAAGCCCTTGTCCTCACCTGCTTTTAAAAGAAAATCAATAGAACCTTCCCTGTTCTTTCCAAAAGAGTAATCAGGCCCGACTACAATGACTTTCATCCCGATTTTATCAATAAGCAGATGATCAATGAACTCCTGAGCTGATATGGCTGCAAACTCTTTGGTAAACGGGATGCATATAAGTTTATCAATACCTGATGCTGAAATAAGCTCGACTTTCTGATCTTTCCTTGTTATCAGGGGCGGGGCTTTTTTCGAAAGTGCCTTCAAAGGGTGAGGCTCAAAGGTTATGGCAATAGATGTTCCTGATATTGAATCAGACTCTTCCATGACTTTATCAAAAAGGGCTTGATGTCCCTTGTGCACACCATCAAAATTGCCGATTGTAACCACCGCATTTTTAAAAGGTTTTTCAATTTTATCAATATCTTCTATCAGTTCCATAAGTACCTTTGCTTTTTTAGAATAATAGGCTTGACAAAGCCCTGAAACGCATATATATAAACCACCTAAAACTTCAAAGCAATCCTTTTTCTGGATTGTTATACATAGAGGCCGAAGTGGCGGAATTGGTAGACGCGCTAGTTTCAGGGACTAGTAAACGCATGTTTGTGGGAGTTCGAGTCTCCCCTTCGGCACCAAAAGATTTTATTGAAAAAACATATGACCGGCATAAAATTTTATAATTTATGCCGGTTTTTTTATTTTTACGAATTCATTACAGTATTTATCAAAATCTGGACATTCAATAGACTTTTCCCGCAAAAAATGCATTTTGCTTCTTTTGATTGCAAGGGATAAAAAGTAAATTCCGCGGGTAGTCTGATGAGTGGCTGTTTATGGAGGCAATTATGCTTTTCTTGAACGCAACCGATATCGAGTCATGTCTGGTCAGAAAAGAACTTATGGATCAGATGGAAGAGGCAATGTCTCTGTTTGAGACCGAAAAAGTAAATATGCCTCCGAGAACACATCTCTCACACGACAAAAAGACACTCCTTCTGATGCCCTGCTTTGGGCAGGAGTATTTCAGCACTAAACTTGTCACTGTTTTTCCAGAAAACCGGGGAACAGCAAATCCTGTTGTCAACGGCATTGTTGTGCTAAATGATGCCAAAACCGGAGTACCGGTTGCCATTCTTGACGGCCAGACATTGACTGCAATCCGTACAGGTGCTGTGGGCGGGCTTGGAACCAGATATTTTGCATCTTTAAGCTCCAATACGGCAGGGCTTGTAGGATCAGGAGTACAGGGTTTTCATCAGATTATTTTTGCGGCGGAGGCTCATATCGAGATAACCGGCCACCCTCTTGAAACCGTCTATATCCATAACAGGGACTCTTCAAAAGTGCCTGGCTTTATCGAGCTGCTCAGACCTCACCTTGAGGGGACAGAACTAAGGCATGCCGCAACCGTTGAAGAGCTTCTTGAAGAATCCGGTACCGTTATTCTGGCGACATCATCTGCCAGACCGGTACTGCCTGACAAACCATCACTTCTTGATGGCAAATGCATAGTTGCAATAGGCTCATACACGCCTGATATGCAAGAGATTCCAAAATCTGCCTTTATGCTTGCAGACTCCATCTTCATGGATACAAGCCATGCCATTCATGAATCAGGAGATCTCATAAATCCTCTTAAGCATGGCTGGATATCTCCAGAAAAGGTGACAAGCCTTGGTCAGTTTCTTCTTGAACTAAAAAAGACAAAATCCAAAGAAGCATCAAAATTCAGCAAAAGTCATGGAGACTATGGAGCCTCAGACTATATGAGAGGCAGAACTGTCATATACAAATCAGTCGGCATGGCTGTATTTGATCTTATGGCAGCCATCCACATCTTCAAGTGTGCCATAAAAGATAACGTTGGCACAAACCTCTGAGCATTAATAACAGTAGCACAAAATACGCACGCTATATAAAAAAGTGCCCTCAAATTATCCTTGATTAATCCATCCTGATATGGCTATACATTCTGAACCAAACTATAAAATCTAAATAAAACCATACAAAATCCCGGAACTGACCCATATTACAGGAGGCTACTTTGTGATGTCAAAACACGCGTTGCATCTTATTGTGGTAATGGTAAGTATCGTGGCCATGGCAGGGGCTGGACTGGCTCTCAAAGCCAGGTTTATACCAGAATCCTTTGGCCTTTACGGAGCATACAGAGCAGATGCCATTGATGAGGAGGCTCGACGAGCTGTGAGGCATGGCACTAATGCGTCATGCTTTGGATGCCATCCCTATGAGGCGACCATTCACCTTGAGGGCGATCACACGACCATCTCCTGCGAATTCTGCCACGGTACATATTCAGATCATATAACAGACAAGAAAAAGACCGGAACCCTTCCTGTCAAAAAAGGGCAGGAGATAACCACGCTATGTTTAAGGTGTCATAACACTGAAATCAAGGCAAGATCGACCATAGTAATAAAGACAGTCGGGATGCCTGACCACCTTGCAAAACAGAATGTGAAGGTTACACACACCTGCAATCAGTGTCACCACGTCCACGCCCCGCTTAAGTATATTAATGAAGCCAAAAAGATAACAGGATTGATGGAGGCAGAATCATGAAAATGGTAGAGCCACCCCAGGAGATGGATCGAAGATCTTTTGTCAAGAAGGTGCTCGGCGGGACCATTGCCGGCTCTCTTTTCCTGGTATTTCCCATGGATGGCGATGGGATCAATTTTCAGGAGGGACTTCCTTCGGGAGAGTTGCCTGAAGAGATCCCCGGAATAAAAAACAGGCGATATGATATCCATAACCAAAAATTTGCATTTATCGTGGATATAACCAGATGCATCGGATGCGGCTCCTGCTGTGTCGCGGACAAGCGGGAATATCAGGTTCCTGATGGCAACTACCGCACCTGGGTGGAGCGTTATATAAAAGATTTTGACGACCAGGTTTATGTGGATTGTCCTGATGGCGGCCTTGATGGTTACCAGAAGCCCCGTGACGATATACCTGTAGATGCCCGAGACACATTTTTTGTTCCAAAACTTTGCAACATGTGCAAAGAGCCTCCATGCACTCAGGTATGTCCTGTCGGGGCAACCTTCATATCTCCTGACGGATTTGTCTTGATGGACAACGACCGGTGTGTAGGTTGCGCATACTGTATCCAGGCATGTCCCTACTCAGCAAGATTCCTTCATCCTGTAACAAGAATCACCGAAAAATGCACTTGGTGTTACCACCGCATCAGAAAAGGTCTTCTTCCAGCATGTGTAGAGGTGTGTCCTACCGGAGCCAGAAAGTTTGGAAGCCTTAATGATGAACAATCCGAAGTTTATAAAATCCTCAAAGGACCTGGAGTGCTGACTGTTCTCAAGCAGTCCATGGGCACATGGCCGGCTTTATATTATATGGGTCAGCGTCTGGAGGTAATATGATGAATAACAGAACTGCTGCTGCCAATAGAATAACCATCATCCAAGCCAAACCGATATCTCACACTGTTCCACCTGCTTTCATTAGTCAAATAACGGGCAGAAAACCTATCAGGAGCAAAGGGGTAAACTATGGATACAGTTAATTACGGAGCATCCATGCTCATATCCAACTATGTTCTTCCAAATGATCTTCATGTTCACTGGAGCATGATGATCGTGCTCTATCCCTACATTACAGGACTTGTTGACGGAGCATTTGTCATTGCAGCCCTATACTACCTTTTTGATATCAAAAGCCTTAAGCCTGTGGCACGATTTTCTCTTCTTTTTGCCCTGGCGTTTCTCTGTTGTGCCACTTTGCCACTGCTTCTTCATCTTGGCAGGCCAGAAAGAAACTTTAACATGCTGATAACACCCAGTCCAAGCTCTGCGATGGCAGGCTTTGGCTATATTTATGCCATATCCATGGGAGTGATTGTCTTTATTGTGCTTTTTGTCTATCGACCTGATCTGGTTGAAGCAGGCAAGCGTTCCAGAGGA
>JADFYT010000029.1 GCA_015232935.1 Desulfamplus sp. | reverse complement strand
TTTTTCTCTTTAGGGGGGTCTGGAGCAGGAGGTTTGTCTGTGTATTCAATCCTGTGGTGGTAAAGTCCGGTAAGAATAGTATTGAAGCTTTTTGCAATCTGATGCAGATCTTTTAGTGTCAATTCGCACTCTTCAAGCTGACCGTCAAGGAAAATAGCATTGATGAGTTCCTGGACACGCCCCTGTATTCTTGCTGAAGTAGGTCGTTCAAGGGTTCTCAATGCAGCTTCTACCACATCTGCAAGCATCACAATGGCCGCTTCCCGTGTCTGGGGTTTTGGTCCAGGATAGCGAAAATCATCCTCTTTTACCGCATCAACTCCGTGAATCTTGATGCTTTTATTGTAAAAATATCTGATAAGGCTGGTACCGTGGTGCTGCTGTATGGTGTCCATAATCTCCTGTCCAAGTTTATTCTCCCTTGCGAATTCCACCCCTTTTTTGGTGTGTTGAATTAATACCAACGCGGACATTGATGGAGATATCTTGTCATGCCTGTTTATTCCGTCTGTCTGGTTTTCTATGAAATAGAGTGGCTTGTCCAGCTTTCCGATGTCATGGTAAAAGGCTCCGACCCTGGTTCTCAATGCACTCACCCCGATGGCAGATGCAGCCGCTTCTGCAAGGTTTGCAACTATTACGCTGTGGTTGTAAGTGCCAGGGGCCTCTATCATAAGGCGTTTCATCATTGGCTGATCAAGGTTTGAAAGTTCAAGAAACTTTATCTCTGTTGTGTAGGAGAAGATAATCTCTGCAACAGGAGTCAGACCCGCAGTGATTATCCCCGATGTCACTCCGCTCAATGCGGCAAGAAGAATGTTTCTTGAAATTATCATTATCTGGAGATCTGCCGAATAGATGCTCAAAGAGACAGCAAGTCCGGAATTGAAAAGAGCCAGTTTAAGACCTGTGGTAATAAATACCTTTCTCTCCCGACACTCTTTCATCCAGAATGCACCGGTGATGCTGCTGAGAAAGAAGAATATGAAAATCTCAATGCTGCTTGAAAAGATCAAGGCACCAAGGATGGAGAGGATCAATGTGAAATAAAGTGCGATCTCAAATCCGAGAAAAAGAGATACTGTCATGGCTCCCGCTGCCAGGGGGAGTAATAAAAAGATGGATTCTGAAGCGATATCCAAGGGCAAAGGCATGGATGTTGTATCTGCAACTGGTGCTGAAATCCTTGCAAGTGAAAGAAAAATAACAAGCATCAGTGAGAGAAACAAGATGTTTTTATTGTGATGTTTACCAAGTTTTTTGTGATTTTTCAAAAAAAGATTATATATTACAAGAAGTGAAAAAAGAATCATAAGAGAAGTACCTATTCTTGTCATTACGGTATTCTTCTCCTCAAGTTGATGGCTAAGGGCTTTGATTTTTACTATTTTGTTATCATCAACCCTTTCGCCCTCTCGCAGAATCATCTCTCCTTGCTTTATTTGGTAAAGAACGGGTTTGATATCGGATTGGGCCTGGACAATTCGTCTTTCAGTTTCGCTTCTGTTCATGGTGATATTGGGAGTGATCAGCTTCTGACATATATCTACAATAGTGTTACGCAAATTTTGATGAAGCCCTTTCAGCAAGGGGGCTCCAATTGTTTTGACCATGGATTGAGACTCTTCTGGCCCGTAAAAGACATTAAGGTTTTCCACAACCTGTTCTGTAGAAGAGCCAATAGTCCTGATTATAATTCCTTTTTTCTCCTCTTTGAGAAGAAGCTCTTTATTCGCAACAACACCGTTTTCAAGAATTGCGGTCAGGATAGCTTTGATCGAGTCGGTTGTATTTGTGTCAAAACTATATTTGTAAAGAGTTGTATATCCTTTTTCTCCAACAGTAATACCAAGAACCTTTTCAAACTCATCCAGTGTTTTGAGTACCACCTCAAGCACAGGTACTTCGGAATTATTGTTTTTTGCGGTCTTGCTTGTTTCTGACTCTGGCTCCATGATCTGGTTATTTTCATTCTTGTTTTGAGCAGTCAGACTTGATGCAGCCTTGTTTTCAATGATTTGCTCATTTGTATTTGGTGCTTGTTGGGATAGAGGATTGGTCTCCTGAGTTTGATTCATTGTGGAAAAGAGTTTTCTGGGGACAGCAAATGCCTGATCTATTTTTTCTGACAATTGGGAGGGCATATTGGGGTCGTAGTCGTAAATACTTTTAAAAGAATCTGTAACCTGCTGTCTGTTCAGTAGCGTCGCCTCCTTGTCTTCAATAAAGAAATCACGAGGTGCCTTGATGTCTCGTTCTGCAATATCGCCTGTTTTGTATTCATAGTTGATTTTTCCCTTGTCAGGATAAAGCACAAGGGTGGAAAAAAGCGTAATGATAACCAGTATTCCCCATAGAACAGCAGGCTGGTTAGCGATGAATGAATTGATGGCCTGAATATTTTTATCTTGTTTCATTTTTATTCATTTTCTTTGTGCTGGAGTCTTTGTCATAGGCTTCGATTATTCTTGATACAAGCCTGTGTCTGACCACATCGTTGTTATTAAAAAAGATGAATTTGAGTCCCTGAATATCTTGCAGGATTTTTTTTGCCTCAACAAGTCCTGATTTTTTTCCTGCCGGCAGGTCAATCTGGGTAATGTCACCTGTAATAAGAGCTCTTGAACTGTAGCCGATACGCGTTAAAAACATTTTCATCTGTTCCGAGGTGGTATTTTGTGCCTCATCAAGGATTATGAACGCGTTATTGAGTGTTCTGCCACGCATAAATGCCAAAGGGGCTATTTCAATGGTTCCCTGGTCGATAAGCTCTCTTGCACGGTCGATCGAGAGCATGTCGTGGAGGGCATCGTAAAGAGGCCGCAGGTATGGATTGATTTTTTCTGACAGGTCTCCGGGTAAAAATCCCAAGGCTTCTCCAGCTTCAACAGCAGGTCTTGTCAGAATGATTCTGCTGATTTCTCCTTTGGTGAGTGCAGCCACTGCCATTGCCATTGCAAGGTATGTTTTTCCTGTACCAGCGGGACCGATGGCAAAAACCATATCATTTGTCCTGACAGCCTCAACATACAGTTTTTGATTGGGGCTTCTGGGGGCAATATTCTTTTTTTTGGAGGTAGTAAGGATGGTATCAAGAAATATGTTTTTGAGTCTGCATGAGCTGTCGTTGCGAAGGGCCAAAGCCGCAGTTTCAATGTCAGCAGGGTGGATGCAGAACTTCTCCTGTACAAGGCCGTAAAGCTGCTTCAGCATTTTCTCGGTCAGAATAATATTTTCTGTATCACCTTTGATAATAAGGGTGTTACCCCTATTATCTATTTTGACTCCAGTGGCTTCTGAAATTCTTGCAAGGTTGTAGTTATGATTACCAAAAAGCTCCCTTGCCGTAGTAATGTTGTCAAACGTGATCTCTTTCATGTGGCATAGATCGCACACTATACTATAAAAGGTCAATAAAAACTTGACTCAAAAGAGGGGTACCTGATAATGATGCCTTTCAATTTATAGGAAGACTGAGTGCTGGACACAGCTCCTTGATTGAGGCACAACGATAAAAAAAACAGTCAAACCTCTTTATCTTTATGGCAATCTTTATCTTTATTATGGCAATGAGAACTTGCGACTTGCGATCAAATTAACAAGGTAACGGCACAAAAGTGGTGATTATATGAATGGTATGGATATCTTTATTGTTATTGTTATCCTTTTTGGGCTCATAAGAGGATTCTTCAGTGGATTCATCAAGGAAGTCAGTTCAATAGCAGGAGTGATAGCAGGTTTTTATTGGGCATATACATATTATGGAGAGCTTGCAGACTATCTTGCACCATGGATCAGTAACTGGGGAGCATATGGCAATATAGCCTGCTTTTGCCTCCTTTTTTGTATAATTGTCTCCATGACCGGCATGTTGGCACATTATATCAGAAAGTTTCTGAAAATTGCATTTCTTGGATGGATTGACAAGGTATTTGGCATGATCTTCGGAGCATTAAAGGGGCTTCTTGTTGCGTCCGTTGTTTTTGTCGCTCTTACAGCTTTTTTGCCAAGAGAACCTGAATTTATAAGAAAATCTACGCTTGCCCCTTATGTTGCCCATGTTTCAGAGATGGCAACCATATTCATCTCCAGAGAATTGAAAGGTGATCTGAAAATTAAAATAGAGAGGATAAAAGAGATTTGGAAACAGCAGCAAATGTCAATACAAGAAAAGGCATCAATACCGGCGGGCTTGACCCTGAAGGCTATGGAGAGAGCAAAAACAGCAGTTCCGGAAAAAGAGAGTCTTCCGGAGAAATAGAAGGCTTATCAAGGCTTGTGAAAATCATACAGACCCTTCGCGGGGAGAATGGTTGCCCCTGGGACAGAAAACAGACTCCCCGAACCATGTGGAAATGCATGGTTGAAGAGATGTATGAGCTTCTGGCTGCCATTGAAGAAGATGATCCGGATGATGTGTGCGAGGAGATTGGTGACGTTCTTTTTCAGCTTGTTTTTATTGCCGAGATTTACAGGGAAAAGGGTGCTTTTGACATTGATAAAAGTATTGCCAAAAGTGCTGCCAAGATGATTCGAAGACATCCTCATGTGTATGGACAAAATTCTGTGAACAGCGAAGAGGAGTTGTGGGCTGCCTGGGAAAATATCAAGAAAGAGGAGAAGCAGGAGGCAAAGATTAAAAAAGAGGGTAGTCTTGATGCGGGGATGGAAAAACAGGAGAATCAGGATATATACATAAAAAAAACAGCTTCGGTTCTTGACTCTGTACCTGCTGGCATGCCGGCTTTGATGCGTTCCTACAAAATTTCAGAGCGTGCTGTAAGAGCAGGGTTTGACTGGAAAGATATCTATGAGGTAATCCAGAAGGCATCAGAGGAGTGGAATGAGTTTATAAATGCCCTTTCTGGAGGGGATAAGAGTGATATTGAGATGGAGTTTGGAGATGTGCTCTTTACTCTTGGCAATGTCGCCCGACTTGCAGGCATTCATCCTGAGGTTGCCCTCAACAGTTCTACAGGTAAATTCGAAAAAAGGTTCAGGTATATGGAGCGGATGCTTGCGGAAAGAGGATCTCTGTTGAAAGATGTGCCGCGTCAGGAACTGGAATCTCTTTGGGATGAGGCAAAAGAAATGGCCTTTTGAATATCAACCACGGTTTCTTCAGGTTTAAAGTGTCGGGTAGATTTTGATATGATTCCATCTTGAGAGAGTTTTTTCACCCGACTGCTAACCCTTGAAACAAAACTAACCCTTGATTTTAAAATTAGTTTGATTTGATGAGGTGAGACAAATTTATGATAGTTATTGTTGATTACGGGGCAGGCAATCTTACCAGTGTGGCACGGGCAGTCTCATATTTGGGGTATGATTCTGTAATTACTGACAACCCTGAAAAGATTGCCGCGGCAGAGCGGGTTATATTTCCAGGTGTCGGTGCTGCCGGTGCTGCCATGGAGATGATGCAGAAAAAGGGCATTGACCTTGCGCTTAAAAAAGCTTTTGAATCAAAAACCCCAATGCTTGGAATCTGTGTTGGATGCCAGATTATTATGGATAGAAGTGAGGAGAATGATGCTCTTTGTCTGGGTCTTATTTCAGGTGAGGCCAGGGAATTTTTCAGAAATATGATTACAGGTAATATGAACTCTTGTACGATTGAAGGTAAAATTAGTTCACCCCTGTCTGAAAGGTCTGCCGGAGCTTGCAGTTGCGGGGCTTCTTCCAATGATAAATTTACTAAACCGGTTGATTCTGCTAAATCGGTGGATGATACTAAATCTATGAATGATGTTGAGACTGATCAGGTTATGCTGAAAGTTCCTCACATGGGATGGAATGGCCTTGATATAGTCAAGGATCATCCGTTGCTAAAAGGAATAAAAGCAGAAGATGAATTTTATTTTGTTCACAGCTATTTTCCCGTGCCTGTTGATCAAGGCGACGTATATGGCACAACAGAGTATGGGATTGTCTTTGCCTCGGCAATCGGGAGGGACAATCTTTTTGCAACTCAGTTTCATCTTGAAAAAAGCGGTGAGCCAGGCCTGATGATATTAAGAAATTTTTGCACATGGAAACCGTGATACGCAAATTTTTCTCTGATGGAGATATTTTAGAAATGCTGAGTAAAAGAATTATCCCATGCCTTGATGTTCGTGAAGGAAGAACAACCAAAGGTATCAAGTTTGAGAATAATGTGGATATTGGAGATCCGGTTGAGATGGCTCGTTTCTATTATGAAGCCGGTGCTGATGAGCTTGTATTTTATGATATCACGGCTTCTCATGAGAAACGCAATATCATGATTGATGTGGTACGCAGAGTAGCTGAAACCATTTTTATTCCATTCTCCGTAGGCGGTGGAATCAGAACTCTTGAGGATATGCGGGCAGTGCTGCTTGCTGGTGCTGAAAAGGTAAGTGTCAATTCCGCGGCTGTTAAAAATCCTGAAATCATATCTCAGGGAGCTAGGGCTTTTGGAAATCAGTGTGTGGTTCTGGGGATGGATGTCAAGCATGTGGGGGAGAAAAAAGGCATTCCGTCCGGGTATGAAATCGTTATAAATGGCGGACGAACATACGTTGGGCTTGATGCTTTGGAGTGGGCACAAAAGGGGCAGTTGCTGGGTGCAGGAGAGATCTGTCTCAACTCAATCGATGCAGATGGCACAAAAGATGGTTATGAGATGGATCTGACCCGCCTGATTTCAGATAATGTTACCATTCCGGTTATAGCTTCAGGCGGAGCCGGTAAACCCGAGCATCTGGCCCAGGTGTTGACAACAGGCCATGCGGATGCTGCCCTGATCGCATCCATGGTGCATTATGGAACTTATACCATTGAGGATATCAAGAGTTATCTTGTGCAGCAGGGTATCAAAATCAGGCCAGCTCATACATATCAGGCAAACCCGTCAAGATAATCTCCCCTTTGAAATTTTATATATTCTGAGTGTGCTGTAATGGCACACTCGCGAACAATGTCCATCAAGCCCTGGTCAGCTTTTCCTGAGTCAAGTGTCTCTTTAAGCAGATTGTTGGCATTTGTGTTGATATTTTGCAACAGGCTGTCCATATCTCTGAGAGATGCTTCAGGATTTCCCAACAGGTTTGAATACAGACTCAAGTTTTCAATCAGTTCATCGGTCTTTTTTTCAATTTCCGACAACGGGCTATCAAGTGCAATATTTTTGATTGAAGAGATCTCTTGCAATGCACCAGTAGAGATTAGCTCATGAGTTGTTCTTGCATCATGAGTCGTTTCTGTTTTGTTTTGAACAGCATTGCCAAGCAACTGTTTGAACATCTCCGCGTTTTCACTGCTTCCTGTCTTGCTGATGGTACTATCTTGTTTGGTAGTAGCATAAGCCTTGATTGACTCTATCATTGTGTTCACCTATTTCTTAGGAATTGTAAGGTTGTCCATGTTTTATTCTATCTCTGTAAAAAAATATAAGCAAAAAGCAATCCGTAGTTTTCATCATAATCAATAAAAAGAATAAAAAATTGTATTCAGCTTATTTTGCCATGAAAATACATTTTTATTTTAATGATTCGGGGTGACCTTGCAACGGCTATGAAGGTTTGCTGCTCGGGAATTTCAATCAGATATTAATTGCAGCACATCTGCTTATGTTTGGGTGTTGCCTGAGTTGTCAGCAGCATCTATTTTTTTTAAAGCAGGTTGCAAAAGATGGAAAAAATGGGGGACTTATTTTTTTTGGGCGGGCATTTTTTTATAACAGGGAAATTTTTTCTTTTGACTAACCCTGAGAAGAGGCGGGATGCTTCTGTCTGTTTTGTTTTTTTATGTTTTAAATTAATAACATAGGGATTTTTTTAATGTTATGCGGCCTAAAACACAGACAGAGGAATTTTTTTCCTGTCAGGGTCAGATGTAAAAGGAGTTTAGAACTTTTTCAGCAATTTTTTCAGGGTTAATGGTGTATTCTCCACGGTTGATTGAATCTTTGAGAGCATTGATTTTTTCAGTTCTGTTTTCCCGGGGTATATCCATTGCAGCAGAAATTTTTTGAAGCTGAAGCGTTTTGCTGGAAAGGGTAACGCTGTCGCTTTTTCCGGTTTTTACGCCATGTTCAGCAGGAGTAACCTGTTGGGTTCTGCTGCTTTCTGCCTGGGTATATGCTTTGGGAATAAATATTGTGTTGGGATGCTGGATTCTCATGTCTCCACCTCTTTGTTTATATTTCCATGGTATTGTCTGCCGCTTGCCTTGCCAGTTGTGTCATCCGCTTTAGGACAAAATTTGAATCTTCTACAGAAAGTGTCTGCGTGCTTTTTAGATTGTGTTCATCAATAGAGTTAAAGGTAAATTTTTCCCCTTTCCTTTTGACGAAATCAATTTTACCACCCATCTCTTTTTCAAGCTGTGCCGCGATTTCCTTTTCAACAGCCTCCTGGGGGCCAACAGTTGTGATTTTGTCCACAATACTGGAGGCAACTTTTTCTATGATTGCAGCCCTTTTGCCTTCCGCAGAAATTTTGACTTTGTCAGCAGATTGAATATCATTGCCGGCTTTTTGATCTCTGGCAATTGCACGTCCCTGGCTTAACTGCTTGCTGTAAACCTTGAGAACATTTTGTATTTGATATGCTGGAATCTGCATGTTGATTTTCTCCTTTATCCACTTGATCGGCAACTGTTTGTCAAAACTGAAATATTTTTTTATGGATTCACAGGACACGGTACTGCAAAAATGTGATGCTCTATTTTGCAGTACCGCTTATTTATAGAGGCTGGTCACTGGGGTTTTGAGTTTTGACTCTTTTATAATGAGCGTACTTTTTGCCGTGAAAATGACTATCATTTTTATATTTGGGGGTGATTGATACATGTCAATCATGCCCGTTTAACATGAAAATACAGGCATTCTTCCAGAACTCACTTTTCATCCAGCACAGTCAAGCAGTAAAATCCAGTTTTGCGGGAAGTTTAATCGTCAAAATTACCGCTTGGACCTTTTTCAGTCTGGATTAATGCCCCTTTACGGAGAATCTCCTCTTTTGTCCACTCCTCAGGATTTTCAATTCTTGCAGATTTATGCCCAGGATCCGGCATACCGGTCTGGATTATATCCTCAACCGCAATTGGTGCTGTATCTCCGGCATTAAAAACATTGATCAGCATGTTATAGACAAAATCCTCTACACCCTTTGCCATGCGGTCGCGTATCTCCCTTGGCTGGGCAAGAAAGATGTTTTCAAACGGAAGATTTAGCTTCTTGAAATCACCTGCCTTGAGATTATGCTTTTGGGCATGTGCAAGCATCTTGTTCCAGGTTTGTTCATTAACCCCCTTGTCCTGTTGTTTGATAAAGTTTCCATTGCTGTCAAGTATGGCATTTCCAAAATCGTTAACCTCTACACCCCATGATATCATTTGAAGGGCAGTGGCTACATTTGCCTTGGTGGTGCGGGTATTTTTTGCTATTTCCATAAGTTTTGCAGAGCTGTTGCCGGATGTGCCATGCTGGGCTCCAGATACATTGTATTTTGCCAAAGCCTCGTGTATCTGTTTTGTCATCTCTACATTTATGCCGGTTCCGCTATCTTCGATACCGTGGGTAGTGCCGTTGTTCAAGGCAATCCAGTTTGGAAATATTTCGTGGGCATTGAGTCCCTGTACCAAAAAAAGAGCCTCTTCTGCGGTTGAAAGACCGAATTTGCCTTTTATTTCACCGACTTCAGTCTCAAGGCCTGCCCAGTTGGGAACAAAGGGTTTCAGTTCAAGATTTGCAAGCAGATTCTGGGCATCTGGCAGATGAGAGGCATCAATGGCAATTGATGTAATGCCTGCATCAAAAAGGGAGGTTATTTCAATTTTTGCCTGCTCAATCTCGTCAAGACTCTTGATTCCAAAGTGATCTGCATGAATTGCCACCGGAACTTTGATTTCCAGTTCATTGCAAAGGGCATCCACATGTCTTGCTATGTTCCACAGGCTAACGGGGCAATAGGCAGCGGTACCTCCTTCTGAACGGGCGATCTCAATAATGATTGATGCATTGGCACGCTGGGCAGCCATCAATGCCCCTTTAAGAACAAAATGGTTTCTTCCATTGGCTGCAATAGTCATGGCTTTGCCTTTTTTAATCATGGCCCTGTCAATATATTTCCCGCTAACAATAAGTGCCTGGGAGTTGGGAAACAGTCTTTTGATGTTTTCGGGTCTGCCTGACTCAAGTGCTGTTCTAAAATCCTTTCCGGTGATTGAACTGTATGACATAGCCCCTCCTTGGTGATTTTTAATGGTTGCTTATTGTTCAAGATAACGGACATTCTTCTATTATCTGCCGTTTTTGCATGGAATCAGTAAAAAATCAAGCGACTGGCCTAAAAAATAAGGCGTTGGCCTCTAAATGAATTTTCCTTCATGGTGGTTTTTGTAGAATCTGAAAGTATAAACGAAGTTTTGAAATAATAATTTTTGATATGCAATGTTTATCAATTATTTGAAATTATTTAATAAAATTATTTTTGCCATTTTTGTTAAAAACTTGTTTCTTCACTTGACACAGTTAAAAAAAATTTGATAATGTATGAATGAAAATTCATTTGACAACTGTTTGAGGTCAGGGCTGTTTGTTGCTTGTATTAATTGATGCCAAGTTAGGGTGATTGTCCATTGCAGAAAGAGAAGACAGATAAATACTATGCAATTCTGGAGAGTGCGGGAGCTGTTTTTGCCAGGCTTGGTTTTTATAAATCGACCATATCGCAGATCGCGTCAGAGGCTGGTGTTGCAGATGGCACCATTTACTTGTATTTTAAAAATAAAGACGATATTTTGTATCAGTTTCTTGAGTTTAAAACTTCCGTCTTTTTTGAGAAGATGAGACAGGTTGTTGATGAGTGTGAAACCGCTGAATTGAAACTCAGAGGTTTGATCAAATGTCATCTGCAGGAGTTTCAGAATGATATGAACATGGCTGTTATTTTTCAGTCTGAAGTGAGATATCGAAGAGATATAGCTCTTCAGGTGAAAGATGTTTCCAAGATGTATCTGGAGTTCCTCTCGGAGATAATCGAGCAGGGCCAGATGGAGGGAAGCATGCGTCAGGATCTTTTTGTGGGACTTGTAAAGCGTTTTATTATAGGGGCGGTTGAAGGTGTCGTAAATACCTGGGTTGCTGCGGATGGCAAATATGATCTTGTTGCAATGGGAGATCCTTTGGTTGACCTGTATTTAAATGGAATCAAGAGTGAGACCAAAAACGGCACTAAAAATAATATATAGAGGCAACCAACCTGACTACAAGGCACCGAGTTGTTTTGGCGATTTTTTTATGAATGCAATATATAAGGTAAATGATCTTTTTTCTTGACCTTTGGCATATTGTCCATTAAAGCCTTGAGTCAATGTAAGTCATTGAATAGAAATTCATTTGTTAAACAATAGTGTAGCTTGGCATTAATTTATTAATTATTTTTTTATTTATGGAGTAACATCATGTCACCATTGATTGGACCAGCAAATTTCAAGTTATTTGGTTTTTTTCCTGCTGCCATTCTGTCAGTCTTGATACCCGTGATCGGGGTTGCCCTTTTTACCTATATCATGGCCAGACGCTTGGCACCTTTAGTGCGGGCAGCCCCTGATAGCCGTTTTGATAATATTCCGGAACGTCTGAAAAATCTTTTCTTTATATGGCTTGGTCAGATACGCCAGCCTCGATATATGGTGGCAGGCGTTCTTCATATCGTGATCTTTGCGGGATTTCTTGTGCTCTCTATCCGATCAATATCACTTGTTATAATAGGTGTCTCAAGCGATTTCGTTCTGCCAGGATTCAATGGCGTAATTGGAGATGTCTATAATTTTTTCAAGGACTATGCCGCTACCGGTGTTCTGATAGCCTGTGTTGTCGCCGCAGTCAGAAGGGGTATCGTAAGACCAGCGAGATATGAAGTTCCTGCACAATATGGCAAGGATCACACGGCAGAGGCTGTATTTGTCCTTGGTGTCATCTCTACCCTAATGATATCCGAGAGCCTTTTTGAGGCTACAGAGCTTGCGGCCGAGATGCGACACACAGGCCATGCTGAATTTTTAGCACCTCTTTCCCTGGTCTGGATATTCAGAGAAATGGTATCCGGATTTGCCCACAGTACTCTTCAGTGGCTTCATATTGTAATGTACTATATCCATGACCTTACCTTTTTCTTTTTCTTATGCTTTCTGCCGATGGGCAAACATTTTCATGTTATCACATCTGTCTTCAATGTGTTTTTCATGCGGGTCCAAAAAGGTAATATCAAGCCGGTTGTTCATGGTGTTAGCGAAGATGAACTGGATAACCTTGAGTCCCTTGGCGTAAAGAAACTTGAGGATTTCACATGGAAGCACATGCTTGATTTTTACTCATGTGCAGATTGTGGAAGATGTTCGGATCAATGTCCCGCCAATGCTGTTGGCAGACCTCTCTCACCAAGGTTTATAACCATAAAGGCAAGAGACCTTATATTCAGAAACTATCCTATCAAGTCAGGAGCAATCTATAAAAGTAAAATGCTTGTGGAAGATATCTATTCAGAAGATGAAATATGGTCTTGTACCACCTGCGGAGCGTGTGAGCAGGAGTGTCCTCTTGGCATAGAGTATATTGACAAGATGGTTGATCTAAGAAGAGGTATGGTTGATGAGGGAATGGTGCCTCAGACTCTCCAGAAACCCCTCAAGGCTCTTGAAAAACGTGGCAACCCTTATGGAATCATGGAGAAAAAACGGGCTGACTGGAGCACAGACAAAGAGTTCGCAGCAGAGTGCGGCGTAAAGGTTCTGGAAAAAGATGAAACTGCCGATACCCTGTTTTTTGTAGATAGTATCACATCCTTTGATGATAATATCAAAACAGTTGCCCAGAACACCGCAAGGATTCTGACTCGTGCGGGAGTTGACTTTGGCATACTTGGCAAGGCCGAAAAAGACAGCGGCAACGAGGTTCTAAGGTTTGGAGAGGAGATGCTGTTTCAGGATCTCAAATCACAGAACACCGAAGCAATTCTTGAGTCCGGAGTCAAACAGATTGTAACCGCAGACCCCCATGCCTATAATGCCCTTAAAAACGACTATAGGGATCTGCCTCCTGTAAGGCATGTAAGCCAGGTCATTACAGAGAAGATCAAGTCCGGAGCCTTGGCACTCAAGGCAGCCCAGGAGCCTGAAAGTGTTTATGTCTATCATGATCCTTGCTATCTTGGAAGACACAATGGTGTTTACGAGGATCCAAGAGAAGCCCTTGATGCAATAAAAAATCTCAACAGGGTTGAGCTTGAAAAGAGCAGGGACAGATCCTTTTGCTGCGGTGGTGGAGGCCTTATGCTCTTCTATGAACCTGAAGAGGAGACCAGAATGGGCGTTCTAAGGGTGCAAATGGCTGCTGAAGCCGGTGCAACGGTTATAGTGACTGCCTGTCCATTCTGTCTGGTTAATATTCAGGATGCAATTAAAGTGGCTGGCAAGGAAGGCGAAATGAAGGCAATAGATTTTACAGAGCTGATTGTCCAGCATATGGCTTAAATTTAAAGATGTTTTTTGTATATATCTAAACATTGGACATCTTGCATGACTTGCTGTTCATCAAGCAAGATCAATGGTCAAAAGCCGGTTCTGCAGGAAGTCTATTTAACTTTATCTGGAGGTAACAATGGAGATTTTGGTATGTGTCAAGCGTGTTCCGGATACTGCTGAGAATGAATTTCAGCTCAACAGTGCCGGCAATGACCTTGATCGTGATGATCTGGTTTATTCCGTGAATGAGTGGGATAACTATGCGGTTGAAGAGGCTATTCAGATTGTTGACAAGGTCGGAGGAAATGTGACCGTGGTAACTGTCGGTGACAGCGAATCTGAAGAGGTTCTAAGACGCGAGATGGCCATGGGTGCCAACAACGGCATT
>JADFYT010000299.1 GCA_015232935.1 Desulfamplus sp. | reverse complement strand
ATGATACCTTTAAAAGGACTTGACATTGATCTTGATGCTCTTGCAGAGGCAGTCACCTCAAAAACAGCCATGATTTTCATAACCAACCCCAACAACCCGACCGGAAGCCATATTACAACAGTCCAGTTCAATAACTTTATGGCAAAAGTTCCAGAGAATGTCATGGTGATTGTGGATGAGGCATATATTGAATTTGCAAGAGATCCACAGATATTCAACAGCCTTGACAAACCTTTGTCCGATCCGAGGATAGTATCGCTTCGCACCTTTTCCAAGGCATACGGCCTTGCCGGATTCAGGGTCGGGTATGGCGTAATGGATGCACAGATAGCATCGGTACTCCACAGAATAAGGCAGCCGTTCAATGTCAACTCCCTTGCCCAGGTGGCTGCTGCGGCCGCTCTTGATGATCATGAGTTTCTTGAATCGGCAATAGCTGCAATGCATAATGGTATTGACGAACTTGGAAAGGAACTCTGTGCAATGGACATTAAAACCTTTCCTACACAGGCCAATTTTTTCCTTCTGGATGTTGGAAGAGATGCGACAGAGGTTTTTAAGGAGATGCTCAAATACGGCATAATCACCCGTTCCATGAAATCATACGGTTTTCCTTCATGCCTCAGGATCAGTGCAGGCCTTCCCGAGGAGAACAGGGCGTTTATTTCGGCACTGAAAAAGGTTCTTGAACAGCCTGTCTGATATCAGATCGTCAAACATGGACAGACTCAAAACCGGCATATACAGATCATTTTTGTCCGCCGGTATCGTCTGAATCAGGATAGCCAGGATTAACAGGAAGTTCAGGATAACCGCATCCTGCCTATAGTTTTATCCTGACCATCCTGATTCAGAAAAATGCCGGAAAACGAATCAAATATCGAGTTTAAATAATATACAAGGAGCATTTGCAACAGGCAATGAAAAGCAAAAACAAAACAAGAATAATTACAATTGACGGGCCTGCCGGAGCCGGTAAAACCACTGTGAGCAAAGCACTTTCTGCCCGCCTTGGCTGTGTGTATGTGGACACAGGATCTCTGTATCGCGGAGTGGCTTATGAAGTCTGCCGATGCAATGTGAACTGGCGGGATGAAGCAGAACTTGCGGCACTGCTGTCATCACTTTCATTTGAGCTCAAACTTCAAGCAGGCGGAACCCCCCGGCTTTTCAGTTCTGGACAAGATATTACAGATTATATAAGAACCCCTGAAATTACAATGTTGTCCTCTGATGTATCGGCAAAAACATCTGTACGTCATGCTCTTTTGGGTTTTCAAAGACAAATCGCGCAGAACAGTGATGCTGTCTTTGAAGGCAGGGATATGGGTACTGTTGTCTTTCCGGACGCAGATCATAAATTCTTTCTTTTTGCCGATCTGAAAACCAGGGCAATCAGAAGATACAGCCAAAATAATAACGCAGGGTGCTCACAACAGACTAAAACAGCCCAACCCCAGACCCTTGCCGAAGTTGAAGAAGCAATATCAAAACGGGACCAGAATGATTCATCAAGGGAAGAGGCACCGCTAAAACCGGCTGACGATGCTGTCATGATCGACTCAACAGACCTTGCTCCTGATGAAGTTGTTGATAAAATACTTGCCTGTATTACCGCCAAATAATTTTTTCCATATTTTTTTATTTTTTTGTTGATTTTTGATTGTTTTCCGTTTTCCCTTCTGGTATATGTAATAAATTATACTCTTAACAGTATTGGCGACAAGATTTGTCCGTATTGTTGATAAGGGTATAAAATACTGTTTAGGGAGAATAATATTAATGAATAACAACATTGCTGAAACTAACGAGAACAACAACATGAACACTGAAGAAATTGAGACTGCCGAAGAAGTGAAAGAAAGCCGGAAATCCGAACCTGTACTTACAGGAGAGGAGACAATGGACGAATTGATGGGTATTTATGAAGAAAGCTTTAAACGCTTTGAAGAAGGACAGGTTGTAACCGGAATCATTATTGCTGTGGATCGGGATCACGTACTTGTCGATGTGGGCTACAAATCTGAAGGGCAGATCGCAATTCATGAATTCAGGGACGAGCAGGGCAATGTAAATGTCAACCTTAATGACGAAGTTGAAGTTATGGTTGAGGTGTGGGATGAGGAAGAAGAGACTGTAATTCTCTCCAAGGAAAAAGCTGCCAAGGTAAAGGTATGGGATGCCATCAGGGATATCTATGAATCAGACGGAATAATTGAGGGAATAATTACAAGCCGCGTAAAGGGCGGTTTCTCTGTTGACATTGGACTTCCCGCTTTTTTGCCTGGATCCCAGGCAGATCTTCGCCCCATACGCAACATGGACGAGATGGTAGGCCAGACATACACATTCAAAGTTCTTAAGTACAACAGAAAAAGAAGCAATATCGTTCTGTCCAGACGCATTATCCTTGAGAATCAGCGCGAACAGGCCAGAACCGAAACTCTTGACTCCATTGAAAATGACAAGGTAATGATGGGTGTTGTCAAAAACATTACTGAATATGGTATTTTTGTAGATCTTGGCGGCGTTGACGGCCTTCTGCATATTACAGACATATCCTGGGGCAGAGTAAAACATCCTTCAGAACTTTTCTCTGTTGGCGACAAGATCAAGGTTAAAATACTCTCGTTTGACTTTGAGAAAGAGAGAGTTTCTCTTGGCATGAAACAGCTTACTCCGGATCCGTGGACAACTGCCCAGAGCAAATATCCTGTTGGTTCCAAAGTAAAAGGCAAAGTTGTAAGCCTGACAGACTATGGTGCATTTGTTGAGCTTGAAGAGGGTGTTGAAGGCCTGATTCATGTTTCTGAAATGTCCTGGACAAGAAAGGTACGTCATCCATCCAAGATGGTATCAGTAGGCGAAGAGGTTGAGGCTGTTGTACTTGACCTGAAGCCAGACAATCGCAGAATTTCACTTGGCATAAAGCAGACTATGGAAAACCCGTGGGAAGTTATCAGCGAAAAATATCCTGTTGGAACAGTAATTGAGGGTAAAATCAAAAACATAACCGATTTCGGCCTTTTTATTGGAATTGACGATGATATTGATGGTCTGGTTCACATTTCTGACATATCGTGGACAAAACGCATAAAACATCCTTCCGAGGTTTACAAAAAAAACGATATTATTCAGGCGGTTGTACTTGATATTGACAAGGCAAGTGAACGATTCTCTCTTGGCATCAAGCAGACTCAGCCCGATCCATGGGAAACTGTTGGACAGCGTTATAAAGTGGGTACTGAAATCTCAGGTATAATTACCAATGTCACAGACTTTGGCGTTTTTGTGGAGCTTGAAGAGGGCATAGAGGGTCTTGTGCATGTCTCCGAGATCAGCAAGGA
>JADFYT010000298.1 GCA_015232935.1 Desulfamplus sp. | reverse complement strand
GGTCCTGTCTTCTTTTTTACAATAACTTTACGACGCTTCTCATGATACCGCTGTAATCTATCTTTTGTGCAAATCTTGCATTTATGATCATCTGTCCTGTTATGACCAGTTTTCAAGTGCCCGTTAAAGCAGTATAGTCCGGTACGCAAGTTAGTGGTTTTCATAAACAATGGATGTTTCATAAAGTCTCCGAGAAGTCAAGCGTAGTTAGCCTCTCTTACGAATCGACACACTGAACTCAGCTATGTCATGTTTGTCCATCCATTCATTGATGTCGTCGTAAATTGAGAAGACTCTTCCTTCATCCTCTTTGATCCTGTTAATTGAAGGACTGCTGTGGGTGACCTTCTTTGAGAGACTTGAGACCATCGGCTCGTTAAAGACATTCTTATCTTGAGCTGGTTTCACTTCTTTCTCCGGCTTCTTGTAAGGGGGTGGCAATAACGTTGATGGTTTTGTGTAGGCAGGTGGCGATAACGTTGAAATTGGTGTCTTAGGTTTAGGTGCCTTTCCTTCCTGTTCTTTGACACCCTCCATACGTTTGAAGACCGCCATGGGTATATAATAGGAAGGATCACCTTTTCTATGGATGTAAAACTCGCCATTCTTTAAAGTAAGTCTTTTAAGTACACCCGCTTCCGACATCTGGATGAGCGCCTTATCTATCGTGCTAGTTGATTTGTCACTCAGTTTATCCGGGAACTTCGACAGAAATTCCTTCTTTATCTCAGTTACGTGCTCAGGTGCGGTATAGAGAGCAATGAAGCTATACAACAGTTCGGCAGTGGTTCCTCGTCCTCTTTTGTTCATAAATGTCACCATCTCCTTCTCGTATTTCACGACCTCCCCGTGACTTTGATTATCATCAAATAGAGGTCTACGTTTAGCCCTATAGGCAGCCTTGTGAGAAGCCCAAGTGCCTCTCACGCTATTGGACATACTACTTACCTCTTCGTTGAAGGACTCCCTAGCCTCCTCACCTATCTCTTCTTCTAGGTATTCCTCCAGAGGTATACCATTAACCTTCATCCGATCCTCCCATGAAAACATTTAATGCCAATTGAAGTTCATCTGTGAACCTGTGTGCTTTAAAGGCATATACAGGACGTCTTTTAACAGGTTCAGGGGTTGAGATAAAGGAAAAATAACCATCATAATGTATAAGATATATTGATATGATTTTTTTTCAAAGAGAAAATATTTTAAAATTAGCCACTGTAATCCTTATAACTGTGTCAACCGCCATTTTTTTCATGACCGGAATGCACAAATATCTGACCCTGGAGTTTATCAAGACATCACAAGCAGGCTTTCAACAGGTTTATGCAAACCATCCATTAATGGTCATTACGCTGTTTGTAGCATTTTATATCACGGCCATAGCCTTGAACCTGCCGGGAGCAACAGTGCTTGGCCTGGCGGCTGGTGCTCTGTTCGGTACAGTTACCGGCACCGTCATAATTTCCTTTGCAAGCAGCATCGGTGCAACCCTGGCATGCATGTTGTCCCGTTATCTGCTGCAAGAGTGGGTTCAGAAAAAATTTGAAGCACGGCTGAAAAAAATAAACGAGGGAATTAAAAAAGAGGGAGCTTTCTACCTGTTTTCCATACGGCTCATTCCAATATTTCCATTTTTCATCATCAATATGGTGATGGGATTGACCCGTATGCCTATTTGGACTTT
This sequence comes from Desulfamplus sp., assembly GCA_015232935.1. GTDB lineage: Bacteria > Desulfobacterota > Desulfobacteria > Desulfobacterales > Desulfobacteraceae > Desulfamplus. The sequence continues at coordinate 1,673 of JADFYT010000298.1, read as the reverse complement.
CTACTGGGTCTCCCAGCTTGGCATGCTGCCTGCCACAGCCTTTTATGTCAATGCCGGCAGTCAGATAGCAAGACTTGACTCGCTTGAAGGCATTGTATCTCCACAGCTTGTATTTTCACTGGCACTGCTTGGGCTGTTTCCTGTTGTAGCCAGAAAGACATTGAACTGGTACCGCACTCGTCTGGCTTTTCGTTCAAAAGATGCATCCTTGCAAAAAGTTCAGCAAGGCTGTTCATGTTCAGAAGGCAAAAGACTTGCAAGCATCGGCAGCCATGAAAACGGGATCGAACCGCATTGCTCAAGCGACGGAGTCCATGAAAATGGGATCAAGCCACACTGCTCAAGCGACGGAGTCCATGAAAATGGGATCAAGCCGCACTGCTCAAGCGACAGAGTCCATGAAAACGGTATCGAACCGCATTGCCCGAGTTCAAAATCTTTGGTTCAAGCTATTGGTCATATCAACTCCGGTTGCACCAATTGCGGGGCGTGTAAAAGCCAGTGTGCCTTTCTTCAGGAGTATGGCACTCCAGGAGAAATTCTTGGCCATTACGACTTTTCCAGGGCAGCCGATCAAAAGATTGTCTTTGAATGCAGTGTCTGCAACTTGTGCTGTTCAGTATGTCCTGAAAAACTTGAGCCTGGAAAACTTTTTGCAGCTGTTCGCAAGGAGGCCATAAAGGCAGATAACGTGGATCTTTCGCGTTACCGCACTATTTTAAATTACGAGAAACGAGGCAACTCGCCTCTGTTTTCGTATTATGGACTGCCTCAGGGCTGTGATACCATCTTTTTTCCCGGCTGCTCACTGCCTGGCACACGCCCTGAAACAACATGGCAGATTTTTACCCGTTTACAGCAAAGCATTCCAGAAATAGGGATTGTTCTTGATTGCTGCACCAAGCCAAGCCATGACCTTGGCAGGCACAATTATTTTGAATTGATGTTTGGTGAGATGCGAAAGTATCTTGTAGAAAACGGAGTCCGGAAAATATTGGTCGCCTGTCCAAACTGCTACAGACTTTTCAAAGACTATGGAAAAGAGCTGGAGGTTCGGACAGTTTATGAACTTCTTGCTGATAATATGCCTCCTGGCACCATGCCTGATGATATAAATCCTGCTCCCATAGATATTGGTTCAATACCTGCTGGCGATATGTCTCCTGGTGCCATAGTTACTGGTGCGATCTCTTCTGGTGATATGAATGACGGAGATATGAATCTCGATGGTATATCCGCTGCTGCATTAACTGGTGAACTTGCTATTCATGATCCATGTCCGCTCAGGGATGACAGTTCAGTACAGGATGCTGTAAGAGCGATCCTGACACGGATGGGGTTCACAGTCGCAGAGATGAAGCATCGCCGAAAACGTACTTTGTGCTGTGGAGAGGGGGGGAGTGTAGGCTTTATAAGGCCTGAACTTGCAAGGAAGTGGGCAGATGTACGCAAGAAAGAGGCGGATGGTCGCAAAATAGTGACTTACTGTGCCGGATGTGCAAGCTACTTGAACAGGGTCACTCCAACTTTACACATAACGGATATTGTTTTTTCTACCCAAAAAGCACTTAATGGTGAACTGGTGGCTGCCAAGGCTCCTTTTACATATATAAATCGTCTGAAGCTGAAGCAAAGGTTCAAAAATAACCTCAATACCGCAGTTCAACGTGTTC
>JADFYT010000297.1 GCA_015232935.1 Desulfamplus sp. | reverse complement strand
GTGGGGGGTTGGAACTGATGTTGTGCGACGTAAGATTGCGAGGAATGGATGGCTTTGTTCTGCTTGGTTACGAAAAAAAAAATCATCCTGATTTGACTGTTATAATGATTACCGCTTTTGGCAGTATCGATGTGGCAATTGAAGCCATCAAAAAAGGGGCATACGATTTTATATCCAAACCATTTGAGCAGGAGGAGATAATTTTCCGTGTCAGAAAAGCACTTGAACGAAGTGCACTTCTGCGGGAAAATCGAAAGCTTCAGAGTGAAAAATCAGCCCGATTAGGAAGGCTGATCGGGGACAGTCCTGCCATGCGGCGAGTTTATGAAAAAATAGGCATGGTTGCCCAAAGCGATGTTACCGTATTGATTACAGGTGAGTCAGGCACTGGCAAGGAGCTTACTGCCCAGTCTCTTCACGCCATGAGTTCTCGTAACAACAAGAGTTTTATTCCTGTAAACTGTCCAACAGTACCTGAACATATTCTGGAAAGCGAGCTTTTCGGCTATAAAAAAGGGGCATTTACAAATGCTCTAAGGGATAAAAAAGGGCTGTTTCAAGAGGCTGACAAAGGTACTATTTTCCTGGACGAGATAGGAGATATTGCCCCCTCAATTCAGGTAAAGCTCTTGCGGGTGCTTCAGGAGAAGGAGATAAGACCTCTTGGCGACAACCGTACTGTAAAGGTCGATGTCAGAATTATCGCATCAACCAACAGGGATCTTGCAAAAAAGATTGCAAATGGTGAATTCAGGGAAGATTTCTTTTACAGACTGAATGTCTTTACCATTGAACTGCCTCCGCTAAGAGATAGAATCACCGATATTCCAGCTATTGCTATCCATCTTGTCGCAAAACACTGCCGGAAACTTAACAAACCGGAAATAAAAATATCTCCTGATCTTATGACCAGCCTGATGCGACACCATTGGCCGGGAAATGTAAGAGAGCTTGAAAACGCTTTGATTCAGGGGATTCTTTATTGCAGCTCTGACACCATGACTCCAAACGATCTCCATCTTGAAATTCTACATGCTGCTTCTGACGGGTTTAAAATGCCTTTTTCTGATCTTGATTCGGACAAGTTAAAAAGTTCCGTTTCCGAGATGAATACAGACACCAGGGAAAAAATCGTGTCTGAGATTATTGCAAGCACCTGGGGGAAAACCGTTTCTGAGGCTTGCGAACTTCCTGAAATTGATGAAGATCTGCTTAAAATGTCATATAAGGAGGCAAAAGAGAGGATATTGAGGTTGTTTAACCACAATTATATCGGAAGAATGCTTACATTGAGCCAGGGCAATGTTACCCAGGCTGCCAGGATGTGCAATCTTGAACGACAGGCTCTTCAGCAGATCATGAGACGATTTGATATTAATGTGGATGGGTTCAGGTAGATTGCCGTCAAACAGAGCGGTTTTTTTATAATCAGCACACCAAAACAAAAAGCATTTTCATATGACAAGCAAAGGAGAAAAACTATAATGACACAGAATTTTGTTTACAGCATATGCGGTATGTGCACGGTCAGGTGCCCAATAAAAGTATCTACAAACAATGGTCAGGTGACGTTTATTCAAGGCAACCCGCATGTCCCGTCAATGAAGGGTGCTGTCTGTCCCAGAGGCGCTGCGGGAAAGGCTTTGCTAAACGACAGCGAACGGCCTCAGACTCCTCTTGTCCGTATGGGTAACAGAGGCGAGGGAAAATGGCGTAAAGCCTCATGGGATGAAGCTCTTGATTATGTTGCCAACAAGTTGAATGATATCAAAAACCAATACGGGGCAAAAGCTGTTGCCCTTACTGATCGTGGTGGACCTTTTATTGATCTGCACCGGGCATTTCTAAGAGGGATCGGCACGCCAAACTACTGTAACCATGATGCATCCTGTGCTAGAAATGTCCAGCATGCAGCCCTTTCGTTAACAGGAATGGGAAGAAAAGCAGTCAAATATGATTTTAAAAATGCCCGTCACGTGGTGTTGCAGACAAGAAATATCTTTGAGGCCATTAATGTGCAGGAGGTCAACGATCTTACAGACGCACTGGAAAAGGGCTGCAAACTCACGGTAATTGATATAAGGGCAAATGTATCGTCCACCAAGGCAAGCCGTTATATGCAGATTCGCCCTGGAACCGACTATGCACTGAACCTTGCAGTTATCCACGAAATCATTAAAGGAGAACTTTACAACAAGGAGTTTGTTGACCGTTATGTTGAAGGATTTTCAGAACTTGAATCCTTTGTCGAGCAATATACGCCTGAATGGGCAGAGTCTGAAACCGGCATCATGGCAACACAAATCCGCCAGTTCGCACAGGAACTCGCGGCCTCCCAGCCGTCAGTTATATGGCATCCGGGGTGGATGACTGCAAGATACAAGGACTCTTTTTATGTATCGCGATCAATTTATATAATCAATGCACTTCTTGGCAGCTATGGCGCGAAAGGCGGACTGCCGCTCATAAGCAAGCCCTCTGATCTTGGCCGCAAGGGACTAAAAGAGTTCATGAGCCTCTATCCAAAGCCCGAAGAAAAAAGAGCGGATGGTCTTGGCTGGAAATATCATCATTTTGAAGAGGGGGCAGGTCTTGCACATCTCATGTACAAAGCCATGGAGACACAAGACCCCTATCCGGTAAAAGGCTATATTGCCTATCGCCATGATCCCCTTATGGGATTTCCTGACCCCGAACGCCTGAAAAGGATCTGGGACAACCTTGACCTTCTTGTCTCGGTAACCTTTAGCTGGTCTGACACTGCATGGCATTCTGACGTGGTTCTGCCTTTGTCAACCTATATGGAGAAAGAGAGCATTATTGCAACAAACAACTCTCTCAAACCCTTTTTCTTCAAGAGGTCACGGGCACTTGAGCCCAGATATGACACAAAGGCGGACTGGGAAATTGTAAGCGGCCTTGCAAAACGGATGGGGCTATCCGGGATTGCATTTGATTCTGTGGAGGATCTGTGGAATTTTCAGCTTGATGAAACAGGCGTAAAGATTGAGGATTTTGCAAAAACAGGAATGGTTCAGTTAGCTGACAAGCCTATTTACAAGGAGTTTGGCACATTTAGGTTCAAGACAGAGAGCGGCAGGATCGAGATTATATCAAAAAAGCTGGAACAGGCAGGGATTCCATCTTTAAAGCCTTATATACCAAGGCCATCACCGCCTGAAGGACAGTTTCGTCTTACATTTGGCCGCTGTGCCCTTCACACCCAGGGTCATACGGTGAATAATCCCATGCTGTTTGAACAGATGCCGGAAAATCTTCTCTGGATCAACAGTAAGGCTGCTGAAAAGACAGGCATAACAGATGGCGAATATGTGAATGTCACACGGGATGGCCATACAGAATCCATTCGGGCAAAAGTTACCGATACCA
>JADFYT010000296.1 GCA_015232935.1 Desulfamplus sp. | reverse complement strand
TTGTGATAATCACTTTCAAGCTCATAGAGCTTAAAACGGAGCATCTCAAACTTTTTTCCCGCATCATAGCCAACCTCCATTTTGGTTACCTCTTCCAGAGTTCTTGATGCCTCCTGCACTCTTTTGAAATTTGCGTTGATCAAGCCAGGCTCATCATGGCGTTCATCAGGTCTTGCGACATCTTCAGGAAGAGCGACGTAACCAAGAGATGTTATTCTGCCCTGATCCTTGTCAACATCGCGGTGACGGATCAGAAGATTCGCGTCCAATATGGTTCTAAGCTTATGCCTTATCTGTTTGGTTTTTTCCGACAACTTACTGTTATCATATTTAAACCGCACCAGATCCTCCAGAACCCTCAAGCCTTCTGATGCCCTGTTAACATTGGCATCCATTATTCGCCACAGTTTTTTATCCATCAGAGTACCATCCGGTTTTTCATGATTGAGTTCTTTTCTTTCATCAAAGTGTCATCCAGTCTTTCATGATTGGTTGATATCCAGCCTTTTCTATCATTGCCATTACATCCTCAACAGACGAGTGGTCGGAAATTTCAAACTGGTTGCAGCCATTTTTATTTGTCGCATATCCGCCAACCTCGGTAGATACTCCGCCAGACATTTTATTGATGCCTATGGGAATCAGTTTTTCTCTGAAATCAGACGACTCTCTGGTTGATATATTAATGGTGCAAAAGGGGAGAAAAAGCCTTAAGGCACACATCATCTGAACAAAATCCCTGTCTGAAACACTCTGATAATCAACTCTTGCGGTCTCTGAAGTGCCAATCTTCTTTATTCTTGGCAAAGACAGACCAATCTCGGCATCAGGATAACGATCTGAAAGATATTTAGCATGAAGCCCGAGCTTAAACAGATCCAGCCGCCAGTCGGCAAGTCCCAGCAGGACACCAAGGCTTATGGTTCTCGCTCCTGCTTTCAAGGATCTTTCAGGTGCGTCCAGACGAAAGGCGTAGTCTTTCTTGGGGCCTGCAAGATGCACTTTGTCGTAAACCGTTTCATCATAGGTCTCCTGATAAATGGTCACGCCATCAGCACCAGCCTTTATCAGCCTTCTGTATTCATCCTCTTTCAAAGGATATACTTCAAGCACAACTGACGAGAAGATCGGCACCAAAACATCAAGAGCATCCTCAATATAGGATACAGGGGTATGAGTTCTGGACTCTCCTGTAAGAATCAGGATATGCTGAACGCCTGTCTCTCTTACAGCCTCCCCCTCTTTTCTTATCTCCTCTTTGTCCAGTATCTTTCTGTCAATGTTGTTTTCATGGTTGAAATTGCAGTAAATACATCTATTTACACAATAGTTTGAGATGTAGATCGGAGAATACAACAAAATTGCCTTGCCAAAGTGGTTCAAGGACTCCTTTCTGCTTTTTTGTGCCATTTTTTCCAAAGATCTGGAGCCTGCCGGAGAGAGAAGTTTTAAAAAGCCTTTCTCATCTATTTTTTTCTGATTGACAAGAGCCTCTATCTCCCAAGTTGTGGTGCTTTCAACCATATCAAGCAGATATCTGTCATCAAGAATTCTGATGGTTTTGTAAAAGCTCATGCTCATGCCTCCAGAAAACCGGTGAGAGGAGATGAAGCCTCTCCTTGAACAAGTATCCTTCCAGCTCCTACCTCATAAGCCATGCGACCCGCCTCAACCGCCAGAGAAAAAGCCCTGCCCATTTTGACCGGATCCTCTGCTGTTGCGATTGCGGTATTCACAAGGACAGCATCAGCACCCATCTCCATTGCAAAAGCCGCCTCAGAGGGAGTTCCTATGCCGGCGTCAACAATAACCGGAATATTGATCTGATCAATTATGATTCTTATGAGCTCCTCTGTCCTGATGCCACGGTTGGAACCGATAGGCGAACCAAGAGGCATAACAGTTGCGGCTCCGGCGTCAACCAGAGCTTTGGCCGCCATCAGATCAGGGCTCATGTATGGAAGAACGACAAAACCCTCTTTCGCAAGTATCCTGGTTGCCCTGATTGTTTCAATATTGTCAGGCAGCAGATACTTGTTGTCCCTGATCACTTCAATCTTGATCCAGTTGCCGCACCCCATTGCCCTTGCAAGCCTTGCAATCCTTGCAGCCTCGTCCGCTGTTTTTGCACCGGAGGTATTTGGCAAAAGCTGAATTCCTTTTGGAATATAGTTCAAAAGATTCTGCATGGGCCGGCTTAGATCAACCCTTCTGACAGCCATGGTAATCACCTGAGAGCCGGTACTTTCGAGAACTTTTGGAATCAGCTCATTGGATGCGTACTTTCCTGTTCCGGTCAAAAGTCTGCTCTTTAATTTAACACCGCCTATTTCCAGCATGATGTTTCCTTATAATTTTATTCTTTTTTGTAAAGTTATCTTCCCGTCAAGAATCCTGAACCCGGCAGTGATTTGGATTTGAACTCGGCAGTAATGGAATCCGTAGCCTCTCAACTGGTCATGTCTACTCAACTGGTCATGTCTAATTGTATTTATTCATTATAATACTGACAACACAGTTGGCCTGATGAGAGGCTGCCACCCCCACACGGGGTGCCATAAGTCCTTGATGCTCCATGACTCTTTTTACTGAGTCCCCTATCAGGTAAAACCGTTCATTTATCTTTTTTGTCTGAATGCTGTTGGATTCCGCGTATCCTGATATTCCTGATGCTGCAACCACAGTTTTATCAGTATTTACAAGAACCCAGTTGACAAGATCTGCTTTACATTTTGGGTTATCAAAAGCCTCTACAATGATATCGCAATCTCCAAAAACATGACCATAATTGGAGCTGTTTAGATATAGGTCATGCACCTTGTAATTGATATAGGGATTTATCCGGCTTAAAATTTCCAGGGTAGCCGCACTCTTTTTATGACCGATATGGCGAATATAGTAATTCTGCCGGTTGAGGTTGGAAATCTCCACCAGATCAAAATCACAAAGAACCAGTTTTCCGATACCAACCCTGACCAGAGCCATCGCTATATTGGAGCCAAGTCCACCAAGACCGGCTATTCCTACCGAAGCTTTTTCAAGTCTTTTATGAACTTTAGCAGAGTGCCTTTCAATCATCACTCTTTCTATGGTTTTTCTGTCTGGAGTTATCCCTGTATCTGGAGTTATCCCTGTATCCGGAGCTATCCCTGTATCTGAAGCTATCCCTGTATCCGGAATTGCGTGTTTTGAAACTTCATCTTTATTGAAGGTCCGCACTCTTTATCCCCCTCCAACAAAACTGACAATTTCAACTACAGATTCCTGATCCAGTTCAAAAGCATTGTAAAATGGCCTGTCAACAATACTGCCATTAACCTCAACAACGACGAGCTCTTCAGAGAGAGCCAATGCTTTGATCAACTCGCTTACAGTCTGGCTATCCAACTGTTTTTCAATTCCATTTATGAT
>JADFYT010000295.1 GCA_015232935.1 Desulfamplus sp. | reverse complement strand
AAAGCAGATTATCATATATAATGCCCTGGGAGCTTCGCTGCCTCTGTTTGCCCATGTACCAATGGTTCTTGGTTCTGACAAGGCACGCCTTAGCAAACGCCACGGTGCCATGTCTGTAAGTGAATACAAAGATATGGGATTTTTGCCCGATGCCATGCTCAACTATCTTGTCAGGCTTGGATGGTCACATGGAGATCAGGAGTTCTTTACAAGGAAAGACTTGATTGCAAAGTTCTCATTGGAGCACATCGGACGATCTCCCTCCATGTTTGATATGGACAAACTGATTGCTCTCAATGCCAAACACATACAAAGTAAAGCTCCATCTGAACTTGTGCCGATCCTTATGTTTCACCTTGAGAAACTCGGCATCACACCGCAAGCCGGAACAGATATGGAGACCGACTCAAATATGAAAAACGGATTCAATCTGGAAAAGATCATTGAAACTCTCCAGCCAAGAAGTAAAACCATGGTCGAGATGGCAGAGGCCTCACAATTTTACTTTAAGGATAGTGTCGAACTTGATGAGAGTGCTGCAAAAAAATTCCTTAAACCAGATCTGCTTGAGCCTCTCAAAAAATCTGCACAATATATAGAAGCTATCTCAAAGGCTGATTTTTCAGAAAAGAATCTTGAAGATATCTTCAAGAAGGTAATGGAGGAAAGCAATCTTAAATTTGGCAAAATAGCCCAGCCGCTCAGGGTTGCACTGACTGGAACTACAGTAAGTCCGGGGATATTCGAGATGATTCTTGCCCTGGGCAAAGAAAAAACCGTCAAACGAATCAGGCAAGCTGTAGATCACATAGAATCTCTTCAATAGGATCTGCACAAACGCACAGGCACATTAGGACTTTCATTTTTCGTTGTGCCCATCAGGGCATGGCCGTTAATAAGAAAAAAGAATCCCGGAGTATCCGACAAAACTTGCTCCGGGGCTTTTGTCATAACTTGTAGCATAGTCCAGCTCGACACCTCTGACCGCACCCATTTTTTTTGCTGCTGATGCCGCTGCCGCAACAGCACCGGCACAACAAAGATTTTTGTTTTTAAGCCCCTGAAAAATTATATCAGAACTATTCAGAGAGCACATCGCACTGACGGCCTTGGGGTCATTTTCACTTTTAACCCAGTCAAGTGCTTTTCTTCCGGAACCTGCCGGAGCAAAGCCGTAGTTACTTCCATAGTGAGTCATGTCTGTAGAACCAAGAACTACAATATCAAGTCCCAGCTTCTTAGCACTCTCAACCGCTGCAATCCCCATCTTCCCGGCCACATCACAAGGAGGAACACCAACAGGAACAATGGCAGCTTCCGGAAAAAAATATTTCACAAATGGCAGTTGAAGCTCAATGGTGTTCTCTTCGGGAAAAGAATCTGGAGTCTCTTTTTTTATATATACCTTACTATTTGCAGCAAGCTCACTGTTGGCCGCAAACTCGACAGCAAGCCGCTCATGAACATAAAGATTGCCAAAAGGGGTCTGCCATGCACCATTCACCATGACGCAGGGCATGGATCCTGGATGCATGTGCATACCAAAAACAAACACAACATCAATTTTTCTTGATGGTTTAAGGGCTGATACGGAAGAGAGAGAGCGTGCAATCGAGGCAATTACCCGACAGGCAATTGATCCTGAAAAAAACCAGCCGGCATGAGGTACGATACCACCGGCAAACCGACCTTCTGAAGGTCCGTCCTTTTCAGTCAAAAATTGTTCAATCTGCTCTTTGCACTCTCTTGCATTGTCAGGGTACCATGAGCCTGCAAATGCTGTTTTTTTTATTTCCATGCCCACCTCCTGCAGTAATTTATTGTTTATTGAGTTCTTGATGACCTCGTAAAAAATCAGCTTGCCAAAATCTGCATCCAATAAAATCAGATGTTCATTACACCAAAAAACGCCGATTCAGGACTTTTTACGGGAGCATCAGTTTCGACGAGTTCACGTTTTTTTCAGAATGGCTATAATTGCATTAACTACAACTACAAAAGCACCATGTTTCAAGCATCCCACCCTTGAAACCACAAGGCTTTCATTTGCAGTAAACAGTTTTGCAGGACGAATATAACTGACTTTACGCAAAAAACCATCTTCAAAGTCATGATTTGATAACTCAATGACATTAGAATCAGCATATGGTTGACTTGTAATCTGACAAAGAATCCAGTCTTTTTTTCCGGCCGAAGCCAGTACTAAAGCTGGTCTCAATTTGGATTTTGATAAATCAGAAAAAGGAAAAGGGATTAAAACTACAGAGCCTTTTGAAGATAATCCCATGCGGAATCCTCCTCCGGGCGATTCCAATCCTCTGCAAGTGAGGATTCGCTTAAAAGAGTTTCCTCGTTTACAGATACAAGCGGTTCCTGATCCAGGATTGTAACCAATGCTCTGCATGGATACAACAGCTTTATTGGCTCTGATAAAAAAATTTTCCCGGAGATATCTATTTTTGCTTCAACAGTACGAATCATGCTGTCCTCCATAATATTATCTGTTAACACAATACAGAATCCATTCAATCCAGGGGGTAAATCCATCTTCTGTTTTTGCAGAGAGTGCAAACACCGGCATTCCGGGGTGTACCTTTTTCATGTTGTCAACAGCCTCCTTTGCATTGAAATCCAGATATGGCAGAAGATCAATCTTGTTGAGAATGGCCGCGTCTGAAACCTGGAACATAAGAGGATATTTAAGAGGCTTGTCTTCTCCCTCTGTCACACTCAGCACTACAACCCTTGCATTCTCTCCGATATCAAATTCTGCAGGACAGACAAGATTGCCAATGTTTTCAACAATCAGAAGGTCAAGAGTGTCAAGGTCAAACTCTTTTGAAGCCTTCTCAATCATATTGGCAGTCAGGTGACAATCACCTCCAAACTGATCTGTATTTATCTGAACCACTTTTGCACCAGAAGCCTCAAGCCTGTCTGCATCGTTACGTGTGCAGATATCACCAACAATTACGCCTGTTCTGATCTTGGGCATAATCATTTTAAGGGTTTTGCAAAGAGTCTCTGTTTTACCTGAACCCGGAGAACTCATCACATTAAGAACAAATACATTTTTATCTTTGAAATATCGTCTGTTCCTTTCGGCCTTACTCTCGTTGGCCTCAAGAATCTTTTTTTGAATGGTAATCTCCATTTCTACCTTATATCCTTACCTTAAATTATAGCGTATATTTTCACGGCAAATAAATCTATTGTGCAAGCTCAATAGATACAATTTCAAGTTCCCTGCCTGACAAAATCTCAACCGTCCCATCTTTGCATGACTGGCATGAAAACACAGCCCCGTCAACCTCCCAGACATCATGACACTTATTACACTTAACTTTGACCGGCACATGCTTGATCTCAAGTATGGCACCTTCAAGCAGAGAATCCTTTGCAATAATTTCAAAGCAGAAT
>JADFYT010000294.1 GCA_015232935.1 Desulfamplus sp. | reverse complement strand
ATTTTAAGTTTATAGACCCCGTTTTCCAGACGTGCATCCAGTGTAAGATTGGCCTTTTCAAATACCTTTATCATGGGTTGATTGTCTGCAAGCACCTCTGCTGAAAAACCTTTTACCCCTTGTTCTCTGGCAAGACTTACAAGAAGATTGAGAAGGTAGGTTCCAACACCAATCCCCTGATACGACTCTTCAATAAGAAACGCCACATCACCATAACTGGTACGCTCGTCTTTCACAAACCTTGCCTCGGCGACAATTTGCTCATCTCCGGCATTCCCGCTTAATCCCACAACCGAGATCTCCTTGCTGTAATCCACATTTACATACTCCTGCATCTTGTCGTGGGACATGGTTTTTATCGAGTAAAAGAAGCGATAATAGATTATCTCATCTGAACAGCGGTAAAAAAAACGGCGCATGGCCTCTTCATCCGATGGCCTCAGAGCCCTGAAACGGACGGCGATTCCTCCCTTGAATGTCCGGGTCTCTGAAATATGTGCAGGATAAAGATGGGCAGAGTGGGTAATAAAAATCTGGTTGGCGTAGATGAATTTCTTGTTTTTTGCCTGTTCCATGAGATATTCCCTGTCGTCAGGGTGGGCAATGTCTATAAGTGCCTGGGCACGCTCCCTGAGAGTTCTCCATTTCAGGTTTGCAACACCATATTCGGTCACAATCATGTGGACAGACTCCCGAAGCCTCAACTGGTTAGGATAATCCATCAGTACCGGTAAAATATTTGATTCTCCTTTCATGTTTCTGCTTGGAAGGGCAATAATAATACAGCCGTCCTGGGATGCCTCTGCCCCTTTGAAAAAATCTATTGCCTCTCCCGGGCCTGTTACCACAGCTCCTTGAAGAGGAAAGGCGATGCTGCCAAGAAGATCGACCTTTCTTGCCTCATACATGGCTACGAACTGGGGATTTTGTCCGATCAGATGTGGATTGCATACCCAGTCAATTCCCTGGAATTCAACCAAAGGGTTTCTGTCAAGCCATTTCATGAGTGCTTTTGATCCTATTGCGTAGGATGTAAGGGATTTTCCCCTGAACGGAGATTTTTTGGAGTTGGTTACAGCACCGCTTTTGACAAGCGTTGCAAGGGCATCAGTAAAATACAGCGAGTGAATTCCCAAATCTTTTTTTGACATGAGATGCGGCACCAGAGCATCAAACAGGGCACCGTGAGAAAAAGAGAGACAGTCCCCGTTCTTGATAATCGAGGCGACATTTGCCGCCACTTTTCCCATCTGCTCATATGCGGCCAAAGGCTCATATGTGACAGGTGCTTTGGTCGATTTGACCAAAAGGTCAAAATCGTCTATCGAGACAAAGGTGTCTCCAAAGGTAAAAGGCATATCGGTATTGATCTCTCCGATAACCAGAGATGCCTGCTCCATAGCCTCTCTTGCCACATCCACGGCAACACCAAGGCTGCAATATCCTGCCTCATTGGGAGGAGTGATCTGGACAATGGCCACATCAATCGGGATCTTTCTTGAACGAAGGATTTTTGGAATTTCAGATGAGTAGGCAGGAATCAGATCCACCAGACCCGAGGCTATTGTGTGAGATGCCACAAATCCTGAGAAGAAAGTTTTGACACGGTAATTGGGAGCATTGAGTTTTTCAGCAGATAAAACTATATCACCAAGAACCGTCAACTGAACAAATTCAATATCCCTGAGGTTGTGGATATCGCAATCAAGCAGCACCTTCATAAGAGTTCTTGGCGATGCAGGGCCTGTTCCTATAAACACGGTCATTCCGGGTTTGATTTTGGTCAGAACGGTTTCCGGCGGAACAAGATAATCTTGCCAGTTGAATTTATTAATTTTTTGGGCAAGCCTCATGGGTGCCTGTTTTTGCTTGATTGTCAAAGGGTCAAACTCCTGTAATGGTGATGTTGTATTATCAATTGTTGGTTCAGATTTTCAATCAAAGTTAAAGATCAAGATCATCCAGAGGGCTTATGACGCCATGACCGCCCTGTTGAAGTACATGGGTATAAATCATGGTTGTTGAAACATCCTTATGCCCAAGAAGTGCCTGAATGGTACGGATATCAGTTCCACGCATCAGCAGATGGGTAGCAAAACTGTGCCGGAATGTATGGGCAGTCACACGCTTGGGAATGCCACTCTTCTGCAGAGCGTTCCTGATTGCCTTATTGATAACAGAAGGGTCCATATGGTGTCTTCTGACAACTCCGCTTCCGGGATCTGTTAATAAATTTCCGGCAGGAAACACATATTGCCATTGCCACTCCTTTGCTGCTCCAGGGTATTTGCGATCAAGAGCATAAGGAAGATAAACCTCTCCATATCCCTGTAACACATCCTGTTCATGGAGATTTTTGACGGTTGAAAGATGGTTATTCAGCAATGAGGTTATTGATGAAGGGAAGGTAGTTACGCGGTCTTTGTCCCCTTTGCCGGCACGAACTGTAATTTTTTTTAGATTGGGGTCAATATCATGCACACGCAACCTAAGTGCTTCGGTAATCCTAAGTCCACTGCCATAAAGAAGTTTGACCACTAAGTGAGGGACTCCTTTGATAAGCGGAATTAGACTCTCAACCTCCTGATGGGTCATGACAACAGGTATTCTTCTTTTTTCTCTTGCACGAACCGCATCAATTTTTTGATCAAAAGGGTGTTTCAGAACTTTTTTGTATAAAAAAACCAATGCGTTCATAGCTTGATTTTGAGTTGATGGTGCAACTTGACCATTTACTGCAAGGTGAGTGAGAAATTGCTCAATTTTGGCTTCTCCTCCATTTAATTCATCCCGAGACTTCATTTTGTGAAACTGAATATACCGCTTAATCCAGTCACAATATGAGCGTTCAGTATGTATTGAATAATGGTGCAGACGCATAACATCATGAACATCATCCATTATTTTTCCGTTTTGAGTGCTTGACATTTTTATATCTCACATGATAGGGAAAAGTTACTTATCGGTGTTAATAATATTTTTTTAAAATTTGCCCTGATATTAAACTTATCAGGGCAAATCTACCTGATATTGGTTATAAAATCAACTTATCAGGTAAAATTTGCCCTGATAAGTCAGGATTCAGGCTGTTATCAGGGCAAAATTGCCTTGATAATGTTCATTATAGGGTGTTATCAGGTCAAAATGACCTGATAATCAATGTTATA
The DNA here is from genome assembly GCA_015232935.1 of Desulfamplus sp. Taxonomy (GTDB): domain Bacteria; phylum Desulfobacterota; class Desulfobacteria; order Desulfobacterales; family Desulfobacteraceae; genus Desulfamplus. The sequence continues at coordinate 259 of JADFYT010000294.1, read as the reverse complement.
TTAAGCCTTTCGGCAGGAACGGAAACTATGGCTTGATGCGGCTTGAAAGATCGTGCCTATACCCTAAATCTTTCTGTAATATCAGGATATTATGCTTGCTATGGAAAATCGTTCAGATTTATCAAATCTGCTGCCAGCTATGAACAGTGACACTGCATGTTCCGAAGCAAGCAATTTGACCATAGCAGCAATATTCAGGCGTTATTGGCCGGGTTAGCAGCAAAGGGTTTTTGATTCCAATAGTTGTAGCAAGCGGTAA
>JADFYT010000293.1 GCA_015232935.1 Desulfamplus sp. | reverse complement strand
CTTTTCAGAATCCTTGCTCCTCTACCTCTGGCCCTTGCCCTGAATCTTTTCAAAGATGGGCCATGATCAACCGATATATTTTTTACAACAAGATCATCAACATCAATTTCATTATTATGCTCAGCATTGGCCACTGCTGACCTGAGGGTCTTTGATATAATACCGGCTGCCTTAAGGGGCATGAATTTAAGAAGATTCAATGCATCTTCAACCTTTTTCCCTTTTACAGCATCCACAGGTGCACGCAGTTTAAACGGCGAAATACGCACATACTTAGTTACCGCTTTAACTTCCATCAGTAATATCCTTTTACGTTAAAACCCGTCAGCTTATTTTTTAAGTTTAGATTTTTTATCGCCGGCATGACCATAAAAGGTTCGGGTTGGCGAAAATTCACCAAGTTTATGCCCTACCATATTTTCTGTAACAAAGACGGGAATAAATTTTTTTCCATTATGCACGGCAAATGTGATACCAACCATTTCAGGAAAAATTGTTGACCTGCGTGACCAGGTTTTAATTACTTGATTACTACTTTTGCTATCTTGAAGCATTATTACTTTTTTCAAAAGTTCCTGGGCTATATATGGGCCCTTTTTCAACGACCTTGGCATATCAGATCACCTATTTAGTTTTTCTTAGATCTTCTTTTTACGATGTACTGATCAGATCTCTTGTTTTTTCGGGTTTTATAGCCTTTTGTTGGCACGCCCCATGGCGTACATGGCTGCCTTCCGCCAGAAGATCTTCCTTCACCACCACCCATAGGATGGTCAACAGGGTTCATTGCAACACCCCTTACAGATGGCCTTTTGCCAAGCCATCGAGTTCGACCAGCTTTTCCTATGCTAACATCTCCATGTTTCTCGTTACCAACTCTTCCGATGGTTGCCTTACATTTAATATGAACCATACGAACCTCACCGGAAGGGAGAAGCACCTGGGCATATGTACCTTCTTTGGCCATAAGCCTTGCATAGGTACCGGCACTGCGTACTATCTGCCCACCCTTGTTTTGCTTGAGCTCAACATTATGAATACGTGTACCCAAAGGTATATTTTCAAGAGGGAGGCAGTTGCCTGGTTTGATATCGGATTGTGGGCCTGTTTCGATAACGTCTCCCACTGATATCTCCCTTGGTGCAAGAATATAGCGTTTTTCTCCATCAGCATATACTAAAAGTGCAATTCGGGCACTGCGGTTTGGATCATACTCTATAGCCGTAACTTTTGCAGGGATACCGTCCTTATCACGCTTGAAATCAATGATTCTGTACTGTTTTTTGGCACCGCCACCCCTATGTCTGCTGGTTATTCTGCCGTATGAATTTCTTCCACCTGTTTTCTTAAGCTTTTTAATAAGAGATCTTTCAGGCTTATCTTTTGTGATTTCATCAAATGTAAAATAGTCCTGTGCTCTTCTTCCTGGTGATGTGGGCTTTGTTTTCTTAATCGCCATTTTATTATCCCTTTAAACACCTTCAAAAAAATCTATTCTCTGCCCGGGCATTAACCTGACAATGGCTTTTTTCCAATCCCGTCTTTTTCCAAGTATGCGCCCACGACGCTTTACTTTACCCTTTACATTCATAGTATTTACGGATTTGACCTTGGCATTAAATATCTTTTCTATTGCATTCTTGATTTCCACCCTGTTTGCAGTAGGAGACACCTCAAAGGAGAGCTGGTTAGCCTGTTCCTTCTGCAAATTGGATTTTTCACTCTGAACGGGCCGTCTTATTATATCATATTCGATCATTATTTAAGCAAGCCTCCCTTCAATTGCCTGGATGGAAGATTCAACAAGCAGAAGATTGTCATATTTTAGAAGATCATACACATTCAGACCTTCTGTTTTCAGCACTTTGAGATCCGGTATGTTCCGTGCGGAGAGAAAAAGATTTCTGTCATCTTCATTAGTCACAATAAGAACTTTTTTCAGACCAAGGTTCTTAGTCACTGTTAAAAGCTCTTTTGTCTTGATCTCATTAAGCCCAAAGGAGTTTATTACAAACAACTCATGATTCTGCAATTTAGAACTCAACGCCATTTTCATGGCAAGCCTTTTTACTTTTTTATTGACTTTGTGATCATAAGATCTCTGGACAGGGCCAAAAATGACCCCTCCGCCCCTTCTCAGAGGTGATTTTATACCACCGGACCTTGCATTACCAGTCCCCTTCTGCCTGTATAATTTTCTCGTACTCCCTGCGACATCTGACCTGCCCTTGACAGAGGCGGTTCCTGAGCGTCTCGATGCAAGCTGCATTCTTACCACATCGTGCAGTACACTCTTTTTTACAGGAATAGTGAATATATCATCAGGCAGGTCAACTTCTGAAACTTTTTCACCTGACCTGTTCAAAACATCTACAGCAGCCATATACTTCCTCATTAAAAATAACGACCATGCATCACTGCGAAATTATTGCAACACCCATAGCCGTAGTAATATTGATCAGTTTTAGGTTATCATTAATACGCAAAACCTTTGGATAGCAGATCAATTCAAGTTTATATCTGTCTTATTTTTTGGGGATGGGCTTGACAAATTCAAGAATTCCGGTTTTGGAACCTGGCACAGCACCTTTGATCAGCATCAGATTCTGCTCTGGTCTGATGTCGATAATTTCAAGATTTTTTACTGTTTTTCTGTCAACCCCCATATGTCCCGGCATTTTTTTTCCTTTTATAATCCTAGATGGCCAGGCACTGCAGCCAACAGAGCCGGGTTCACGGATATTGCGACTTCCATGTGACTTTGGTCCTATGGTGAACCCATGTCGCTTCACGGTTCCCGCAAATCCCCGACCCTTTGAAATACCTGAAACATGAATTTTTTCGCCTACAGAAAACATTTCAAGATTAATAAGCTGTCCCAACTGGTAGCTCTCAGGAGCATCAACCTTGAACTCACGTATAGCTGAAAAGGCTGCTGACCCACTTTTGGAAAAATGTCCAGCAGCGGGTTTGTTAACCTTTACGAGACTCTTTTCCCCGAAACCTAACTGCAGAGCGTTGTATCCATCAGTTTTATCAGATTTTATCTGAGTCACATAGCATGGGCCTACTTGCACTACAGTAACAGGGATAAGACGACCATCAGATGCAAAAACGTTGGTCATCCCGATTTTTTTTCCTAAAATTCCATTACACATTATCACTTCCCGCCTGACCTTAAATTAGATTTAAGTAATTCTCTTTGCTTAAAGTTTTATCTGAACATCAACACCTGGCGAAAGATCAAGTTTCATAAGAGCATCAACTGTCTGCTGGGTTGGCTCAAGGATATCCATAAGTCTTTTGTGAGTTCTGATTTCAAACTGCTCACGAGATTTTTTATTTACATGAGGAGATCTTAGAACACAGAATTTATTTATCCTTGTTGGCAGTGGTATAGGCCCCACAACCTTTGCACCTGTCTTTCTTGC
>JADFYT010000292.1 GCA_015232935.1 Desulfamplus sp. | reverse complement strand
GTTTTTGTTTATTTGAAATGTTTATGCCAGAGGTGGTGGCATGGGCGGTAACTCACCACGTTCCAGAGCTTCACGAGCAGCTTTTACTGGTATGATTGATTCACAAGGCACACCTGTCTGACACAAACCACATCCATATCCCTCGAACTCATAGGTTTTCTTTACATACTCTCTGGAGCGGGCTAAATGCAGCCTGCATTTCTCCTTATCGTGTCCAGCTTCTGTTATAGCTCTGGCAGGACAGCGATCAATACATTTTCCACAGGTTCCATCTGCAAAGAAAAGACAATATGCATGGTGACTGGAATATGGTCTCGGGGTCGGTTTAATAGATATTCTTGCTACTACAGAACCTGCTCTCATTGCTTTACCTCTGGCAGTGATGAGACCATCACAAAGACCGAAAGTCCCAAGACCTGCTGCATAGGCTGCATGACGCTCAGACCATGAAGATGCGTAAGAAAAACGTTCTGATTTCACAATTGTCCAGTTGAGAGTGAGCATTGGAGCGACGGCCGCATGTCCTTCCTTCTCAAGACTTGAAACAACATGATTTCTCAATGCCACGTTGAATTCCTCACCGTAAACTCTTATACGAGCCCACTCTTCAGATGGGTATCTATTCTCTCTCCGGTTGGTCTCACGGACTTTATCCCGTTGGGGCAGTATCCATGAAATCACAGTGAGTTGCTCTGCACTGACATTTTGCTCAGGGCGGTGTTGATTGAAAACTTCCCAGGGTGTCCAGTGAAAAGCACCTACATACTCCTTGTATTGTTGCCATATTGGATCAACACCTGATGCAAATCCCACCAACGCAGAATCCCATGCCGGTTCAGCAGGTTCATTTTGCATATTGTTGACAGGCGATGTAGCGATGAAATCATTAATCAATGAACTGAGCCAATCTCCTGAAATAGGGGCAGCTTCTTTCATTTGAACCTCCTGCTGTTAAGTAGTTTTATATTGATGAAGCATATGCTGCAAATTGTGTTTGGATCAATGGGACTGTGTTGATTCCAGAAGGATATCCCAAAGCCAAAAGAAGCATATCAGAAAAAGGATATTCCGTAATAGAGATTGATGTGTCAGAGTTTCAAAAGCTGGATGGTGGATCAAGTTGTTTATCCTTGAGATTTTGAAAATTATCCACAGAGGACAAAATTGAATTAGCAAAAGTAACTTTAAAAGACTCAAATAAAACACTTTAAGACCAGTGCTGAAATCTTTTTCATCAGGTTTTGTTGAATGATCCGCATACAATTCTTTTATAGTTTTCCAGATAAATAAATTGGTGGCAATGCTGTTTGAGACCACTGGTAAAAGGTTTGTCCTACCAAAAGACTTTTCTGGAAATCTATAGAATGGTTGTTTGTAATCTCAATCCCTTCGCCAATCAGGCCGTCTTTTTTTGTGGATGAATACAGCCAGCCAGTATCGTTTATTTCATATTTCTGATGCGAATCTCTATACCTTTTTCATCTTTCATAAGCTTCGCAATCTCCTGAGTATCAGTTTCTCCATAATGATAAGGATAAAGAATTCCGGGTCTGAAGGTCTTGGCAGCATCCGCAACCATAGCTGTGGTCATGGTGTATGGAAGGTTCATGGGGAGAAAGGCAACATCAATATTCTTAAGGGCTTTCATCTCTGCTGTGTTTTCTGTGTCACCGGCAATATATACACGGGTTGTTCCAAAGGTCAGGATATAACCATTGCCTTCTCCTTTTGGATGAAATGGCTGACCGTTCTCTCTCTTATGAACAAGATTATAGGCAGGGACTGCCTCAATGGAAATATTTTGTATATTCTTTATATCTCCGTTCTTCATCACTTCTCCTGAGATCTTTTTACTGCACTCATCTGTAAGAATCACAATAGTACCGCTTTTTGTAAGCTTTTTGATGGCATCTGAATCAAGATGATCCTGATGATGATGTGTGAGGAGGATTGTATCCGCTTGAGGCATAGCAGAATAGTCGGTGATCTTGCCCCAGGGATCAACATGAATGACTTTTCCGTTGAATCCGATAATAAGACTTGCATGACCGATAAAAGTCATTTCGACATCACCGGCTGAAGTTTTAATGATATCCTTTTCAAATTCAGCTGCAAATGCAGGAGATAAAAAGAAAAGAGCAGAAATGATTAGTGTTGATGATAGTTTTAGAGACATGATCCCTCCTTGAAATGTTTTACATTAATACTAAAGATAACGTTCTATAACCACTTTTCTTCCAGTAATTCTTTGATATTTCTCATCAGGATACCCCAGTGCAATAACAGAATAAACCGTTTCCTGTTCCGGTATCCCAAGTCTCTTTTGGATGCTCTTATCCCTTACAAGTGCTTTTACAGCAAATCCTATTAAACAGGTACCAATTCCCATGGCATGAGCCGTAAGCAGGATATTCTGAGTGGCAAGAAGGGCATCCTCACCCGGACAACTTGCACCTGGTTCTGAACCGATTATAATACAGGCAGTGGCTCCATGGAAAAGTAAATCCCTGCCGTTATTTTCCATTTGATGGACAGCGTCATTTACTTTATCATAGTAGTCACGGTAATAGTTATAGAGGTCAGGTTTTCCAAATGCTTTCAATGCATATCTTAAAAAAACGTTGTTCGCCATTTTATTCAATTTTTTATAACATGACCCTATTGAGATGGCAAGATGAACGACCTGTTCTCTTGATGTAAGACAGGTGAATGTCCACTTTTGACAATTACTTCCTGAAGGTGCAAGTTTTCCAAACCTCACAAGGTCTTCAATAAGTGGTCGTTCAACCGCACTTGATTTAAAATTTCTGCATGATCGTCTTGATGCAATTATCTGTGCCAGCTCATTTATGTCAGTTGTACCATAGGGAAGCCATTTTTTGTTTAAATCAAAAGTATTGAAATCTATTGCATTCCGGTCAAGAGAATTGATTGAGATGGCTGATTCAGGACAGATAGCCATACAATGACCACAGGACAAGGAGCTCTCTCCTGTTACATGAGCCTTACCATTTTTTAAGGATATTGTATCGGATGGACATATTTTTATGCACAATCCACATCCTGAACACCTGTTTTGATCAATAACAACTGCAACTTCATATTTATCACTCATAAGTTATTATTCCGATTTCCCTGATCTGAATCCAGTATTTTTAATTTACAGGCAATAGTTGCCAGATGGCAAGTCACAGATGTATTGCAAATATGTAGAAAATATATTGTAAAAACATAATGCTGCTCATGGACTGACTATCACCGTCATGGTTTCTGACAACAAGAATAAAGTTGGTAGCCGGAGGAGCCGATGCCTGGAGAATTAGCAGACTGCTGAAAAGAGGCATCGTCCGGTAAAGACCTGCCATGTAAAATAATCCAGAAACAATCAGAGGCAGCAGTATAAACTTTACAGAATCTACAAGCAGGATGTCGCTTAA
>JADFYT010000291.1 GCA_015232935.1 Desulfamplus sp. | reverse complement strand
ATGAAAAAAATCTTGAGTTTGAATTTGACGCTGTTGATTATGAATTTGCTTTTTACAGCTTCCCTGTCTGCCTCTTCCTGGGATGTCAATTCTTTTTCCCATGTGTATGAAGTAGGACCCGGACATGAATTTGAAAGTCCCTCGGATGTTCCGTGGGATAAACTTCAGCCTTCTACACTTGTACGAATTCATTGGAAACCGGAACCATATAAAAGCAAATGGGTTATAACCACAACTGCAACCATGACACAGCCTCTTGTTGTTACAGGGGTGAGTAATAATGGAAGGCTTCCTGTTATATCTGGAGAAAATGCTGTGACCCGTCCGGATCTGTACTATCTGAATGAGGTCAGATCCATTATAAAAGTTGGAAATTATACCGGTTCTTCTGATAATGACAGGCCATCCCATGTTTATATCGAAAATCTGGAAATAAGAAGTGCAAGACCTGTCTATAGTTTCATAAACAGATACGGAGGAAACAGCACTTACAGCAACAATGCGGCTGCAGTCCATATCGAAGAGGGAAATAACATAACTCTCAAAGGATGCACTCTTCATGACTGCGGAAACGGTCTGTTCACCTCTCATTTAACCAAAGATATTGTTATCAGCGGCAACTATATTTATGACAACGGCATTGAAGGCAGGTATTATGAGCATAATACATATACAGAAAGCCTTGGTATCACTTACGAATACAACAGGCTTGGCCCTTTGAGAAAAGGTTGCGGAGGAAACAATCTTAAGGACAGATCCGCAGGAACAGTTATCAGATACAACTGGATAGAGGGAGGCAACAGGCAGCTTGACCTGGTTGATACGGATTATGAGTCTTTTTTCAATGATCCTTCCTATGGAAAGACATTTGTATATGGAAATATATTGATCGAGCCCGACGGTGAAGGCAACAGCCAGATAGTTCATTATGGCGGTGACAGCTCGGATCAGACCTATTACAGGAGAGGAGTTCTATATTTCTATCACAATACAGTTATTTCTAAAAGAAGCAGCAACACTACTCTTGTAAGGCTTTCCACAAAAGATGTGACTGCCGATATCAGAAACAACATTGTCTTCACAACTGCTTCACCCGGCCGCCTTGCACTTACAAACGGTCTTGGAAAAGTCAATCTGATCAATAACTGGCTGACTGAAAACTACCGCAACAGCTTTGAATCGACATCTGCTGACATTTTGGTTTCAACTGGAAACATAACCGGCACAGACCCTGGTTTTGTCAATATTGCGGAAAGTGACTTCAGGCTTTTGCCGGAATCTGAATGCTTAGGCAATGCTTATGAAAATGCTCAGGCTGCTTTTGAACATCCGGTTCTCTACAACTACATAAAGCATCAGTCATACGGTGAAAGAGCAGTGTCAGGCACGACTGGTCAACCATCAGACATGGGTGCTTATGAATATGCGGCACCAACTGTCGATCTGCATGACTTGAATCAGGATGGAAACATTGACATGCTTGATGTCATGGAGTGCGTCAATGCTGTGCTTGGGGTGAATCAAATAGATGCGGATGTGAATCATGATGGTTTTGTGGATATTTTAGATGTCATGCAGATAGTGAATGTGATACTGGATAAATAACAAAGTCACGTCACGCATCACTCCTGGCAGATAACCGGCACGGCCGGAGCGGGGGTATTGGATTCTGGCCACAGTGAATAATGAAAGTCTTGTAATCACAGCTATCTCAAAAGACTTTTACATAAAAACACAAGAAAAAATTATGCTTGAATCAATGGACGACAGGTCATACCTGATTGAATCTGTACTCATTCGACAACGCCTGTCTGAAATCAGACTAAGACTGGATCGGGTTTCCAATGCATGGACAGTTGACAACTATGAGGATCTGCTTGGTTTTTATGTTGATATCCTTCCCAAAATAACCCAGACGGAGCGGTGCACCATCTATATCATTGAGATGGGCACAGACAAAATATGCTCAATGCTGGGCACCGGACTTGAAAAACAACAGATCAAACCTCCAAGAAAAGGCAGTATTGCAGGTGAAGTGATCTCAACAGGCAACCCGATCATTAGAAATGATCTTCACAAATCCACCGGTTTTCACAGACAGGTTGATGCCCAGACCGGTTTTGTAACCAGAAATACCGTATGCGTTCCTATTAAAAGCCTTGCAGGATATGGCGTTACAGGTGCAATCCAGATTCTCAACAAAAAAAATGGAGGAGTGTTTTGCCTGCATGATCTCAATATGCTGGAACAGGTATCGCATTTTCTCTCCATGTCTATTGAAAGCATTATTCTGAATCAGGAGATCATAAGAATATCCAGTCAGCTGAATATAGAAGTTGACCGGTTTGACAAGGAGTATTTTCTCGACACTCCTTTTATTGCAGAAAGCCCTGCCATGAAAGAGGTTCTGGAAATGGTAAGGCTTGTCTGTAAAACTCCTGTAAATGTTCTTCTTCAGGGAGAAAACGGAACAGGTAAGGAGTTGATTGCCCGTATGATTCACAAAGGAAGTGAAAAACGGGAGAGATCCTTTGTGGCGGTGAACTGTGCGGCAATCCCTGAAAATTTAATGGAAAGTGAATTTTTCGGCTATGAGAAGGGGGCTTTTACCGGTGCGGATCAAAGAAAAAAAGGACGCTTTGAAGAGGCACATGGAGGCACTCTGCTTCTGGATGAGGTGGCAGATATGCCTGTTATCATTCAGCCAAAGTTTTTACGTGCAATACAGGAGGGTGAAGGGTGCAGATTAGGTGGTAATAAGGTGATCAAGTATGATCTTCGTATTGTCTGTGCTTCCAACAAGGATTTGAGATTAGAGATCCGAAAAGGGCGTTTCAGGGAAGATCTTTTTTTCCGGCTCTTTTCGGTAGAGATACGTATTCCACCACTCAGGGAGAGAAAAGAGGACATCATACCCCTTGCTATATCATTTCTTGAAGAACTCAGTAAAAAATTTAACAAGAAACTTGCGGGTTTTTCCACGGAAGTTCTTAACATGTTTGAAAGTTTTGATTGGCCTGGAAATATCAGGCAACTTCGCAGAGAAGTGGAGAGATTGATCGCTTTAACTCCCTCAGGAGAGCTGATAACAATCGACAAGTGCTCTTCTGAACTTCAAAGCGTTCATGATACAGACAGCCAATGCAGAACACCATATACTCTTTCAATTCCCGAACAGGTCAGAACTCTTGAAATCACTCTTATCAGAAAAGCATTTAAAGAGTCAGGAGGAAACCTGGTTAAAACTGCCGGGCTGCTTGGTATAACAAGACAAGGTCTGTATAAAAAAATAAAACGATATCAGATTGACCTGAATTCCGGATAGTTCTTTATCTGAAAGTCTCCTGAGACACGTGTAGCCATAAGATTTTCATTTGAGTGTGGCCTTTCTTAATTGTAATATGTGTTATGCCGCTTTCTTCTCTAAACTCGAGCATTCATCTTCAATC